>PLIG01000182.1:0-6253 GCA_003139255.1 Acidimicrobiaceae bacterium
ACCCCTGCGTCGTCAGCTCTTCAAGATCCGAAACGTGGCGCACCGGCATCACGAGCAGATGGCCGCTCGCGTACGGGTACGCGTTTAGCACGGCGAAGTTCCGCTCGTCTCGCCACACGATGCCGTTTCGCTCGTCGGGTTCGCCGCTGGCTGCGATCCGGCAGAACACGCAGCCGTCGTCCTGCGGCGCGACGTCCGTAGGGAGCACCGAAGCTACGTACTCGCTTCGCCAACCTGCCCACAGATGCTCGAGGCTCACGAAAGCACCCTGCTAAGGCGACAGCCGGTAGAGCGCGTGGCCGGCAACACTCACCTCGGCCCGGAAGACCAACGTCCCCCACCCTTCTCCGGAGATCCCTTGGACTCGACCTCGGCGGCGACCGCCGCCACGAACGCCTCGAGGGCAATCCCGCGATCCGGATGCTCCGATCCTCTGGCGTTCACCCCCACGGTGCCCGACGTTGTGTCGTCGTCTCCGACCACGAGCACGTACGGGACTTTCTCGAGCTTCCACCTGCGGATGCGGCCACCGAGCGGCTCGTCGGCCGGGTCGACCTCTGCGCGCAGGCCCGCGTGGCGACACGTCACGGCCACGTGCTCGGCATACGGGTCGTGGTCGTCTCGTACCGGGAGGACCACCACCTGGGTGGGCACGAGCCAGGTGGGAAGCGCCCCGGCATAGTGCTCGAGCAGGATGGCAAAGAACCGTTCGACCGTCCCGAAGAGCGCGCGATGGATCATCACGGGGCGGTGGCGCGCGTTGTCCGCCCCGACGTACTCGAGCCCGAAGCGCATCGGTAGCTGGAAGTCGAGCTGGACCGTGGAAACCTGCCAGTGCCGCCCGATGGCGTCGCGGGCCTGAACCGAGATCTTCGGGCCGTAATAGGCGCCGCCTCCGACGTCCATCACCAGCTCCAGTCCGATTGCCTGTGCCGCGACCCGCAACGCTTCTGTGGCCGCCTCCCACTCCTCCTCGCTGCCGGCGGCCTTGCCCTCCGGCCTCGTGGAGAGCTCCAGGTAGAAGTCCTCGAGGCCGAAGTCTCGAAGCAGATCCAGTACGAACCCCAACAGTGACTCGAGCTCACCCGTCATCTGCTCGAAGGTGCAGAAGATGTGGGCGTCATCCTGGGTCATCCCCCGCACACGTGTGAGGCCATGAACGACCCCCGACTTCTCGTAGCGGTAGACGGTGCCGAACTCGAAGAGCCGGATCGGCAGTTCGCGGTAGGAGCGCTGGCGGGACCGGAAGATCAAGATGTGGAACGGGCAGTTCATCGGCTTGAGGCGGTACTCGTGTCCCTCTTCGAGCGTTATCGGAGGGAACATCGAGTCGGCGAACCACTGAAGGTGGCCGGAGACCTCGAAAAGCTCTGCCTTGGTGATGTGCGGGGAGTAGGCGAACTGGTAGCCAGAGCTCATGTGACGCCGGCGCGAGTAGTCCTCCATGATCTGGCGGATCATCGCTCCTTTCGGGTGGAACAGCGCTAGCCCGGAACCGATCTCGGGCGGGAAGGAGAACAGGTCGAGATCCGCGCCGATGCGCCGGTGGTCACGTCTCTCGGCCTCTTCGATCCGGTGCAGGTGCTCGGCAAGTGCCTGTGCCGACTCCCAAGCCGTGCCGTAGATCCGCTGCAGCTGGGGACGATGCTCGTCTCCACGCCAATATGCACCGGCCACCCGCAGCAGCCGGAAGTGACCGAGCCGGCCCGTCGAAGGCACGTGAGGGCCCCGGCACAGATCGACGAAACCACCGTCGTGATCGACGACGCGCGCGGTCGGGTTCCGGTACACGCTCACGGTGAATTCGCCGGGCGCCATGTCGCGCGCCGCCTCGACGGCCAGGTCGGCCTCAGAACCGACGCCCTCGATGATCTCGCGCTTGTATGGCTGCTGCGCGAAGAGCGCCAACCCTTCTGCGATCGTGTGCTCCTCGCGCACGAAGGGCTGGTCCTCGGCGATGATCTCGAGCATCCGCGCCTCGATGCGCTTGATGTCCTCCTCGCCGAACGTCGCCCCGCCGCGCAAGGCGAAGTCGTAGTAGAACCCGTCCTCGATCGCCGGGCCGATCGCGTAGTGGGCTCCTGGCCACAGGTCGAGCACCGCCTGGGCCAACACGTGGGCGGTGGAATGGCGCAAGACGGTGCGTCCGGCGTCGGAGCCACCCGTCAAGATCGCCACCTCTGCGTCCTCGCTGAGTACACAGGTGAGGTCCACTTCCGCGCCGTCGACTGCTGCGGCCACAGCATCCTTGGCCAGGCGCTTGCCGATCGACTTCGCCAGGTCGAGCGCCGTGGATCCGGCCGGGAGCTGCTTGGCCGAACCGTCTGGCAGACGGACGATGACTTCGGCTCCCATGATTGGTCGGTCCCTCTTTCTCGTGCTGCTCTGTGGCCCAGGCTATAGGTCCGACTTCGCCTGATCGTCGATCCTCACAGCGTGACCCCCAACAGCGAAGCAGCCTCCTTCACGTCGTGCGCGGAGGTGGCTGCCTCGTCGATCACCGACAAGGCACCGGGCGCGTCCAGGTCGTCGTCCAGACACCCGCGCACCTCTTCCAGAGCCGCCCGAGCCACCGACGACGCGCCACCGGGCCGGCCGGACCCAGAACGCCAGCGCTCGATGCGATCAGCGGCCGCGACGAGGTCGCGCTCCTCCCAGTCCCAGTCGGAGCGATAGTGGTGGCCGAGCAGCGCGAGCCGAAGGACCATGGGCTCCCACTCTTTCAAGAGGTCCCCGACGAAGACCAGGTTCCCGAGCGACTTGGACATCTTCCGCCCGTCCAGTCCCACCATTCCCACATGCAGCCAGTGCCGGCTGAAGGTGGTGCCGGTCACAGACTCCGACTGAGCCACTTCGCACTCGTGGTGCGGGAACACGAGGTCACGTCCCCCACCGTGCAGGTCGACCGTCTTGCCTAGCTCCCGCATCGCAAGCGCGGAGCACTCGATATGCCAGCCGGGCCTTCCCGGCCCCCAACGAGACTCCCACGCGGGCTCGTCCGGTGCCGACGGCTGCCAGAGCACGAAGTCGAGTGGGTCCCGCTTGTTCGGATCGTCGGGGTTGCCCCCGGTCTCCGCCGCAAGGCGCAACATCTCGGCGCGCGACAGGTGGCTCAGATGACCAAATCGATCGAAGGAGGAGACTTCGAAATAGACGGCGCCCCCGGCGAAGTACGCGTGACCCGAGTCGAGGACTGCACCGATGAGAGAGAGGATGTCGGGAATCGCAGAGGTGGCACGGGGCTCGCTGTAGACGGGCAGGAGGCCGATCGCCTGCATGTTGGCATCGAAACGGGCCATCTCCTCGGCAGCCAGATCCAGGTAGTGCACCCCGAGCTCTCGTGCCTTTCTCAAGATGTCGTCGTCGACATCGGTGATGTTGCGCACGAGCTTCGTCGAGTGCCCCAAGTCTCGTAGGCGGCGCTGGAGCAGGTCGAAGATCAGGTACACCTGGGCGTGGCCCATGTGGGCGGCGTCATACGGCGTGACACCGCAGGAGTACATGGTCACCGTCGGGCCTGGCGAGAACTCGACGATCTCGCGCCGGACCGTTTCGTACAGCCTCATCACCGCGATGAAGCCCCTCGCGGTGGAAGGTTCTCGAGCCCGGCGAGCCGCAGCGTGCTTCGCACCCGATAGCGAACGTTCAAGCTGGCGAGCACAGCGGTGAACGCCTCGATGGCTCCGGCGACGTCCAGGCTCCCTGCATCGAGAGGGCGGAGCCCCTCGACCACCCCGAGCATCGCCATAGTGACCTCGGTCGCCTCGGGGTGATCGGAGCACACGAGAACGTCGGCGTCGAGGAGCGTCTCCAGATCCCCGAGAGGCCCTGCAGGCAGGTGGTGACACGCGCCAACCACCGAGGCATCCGGCAGGGCGGCCTGCAGCGCCTCTGCCAACGACCCCCTCGGCGGCGCCAGAGCGAGCATCTCGCGGCCCTGCTTCACGATCACGTTTGCAACCGACACCACCACCTTGCCGCGCAACGACCCGGCGAGCTCGCGTGCCGTCGGCACCGCCGCGTCCCAAGGGGTCGCCAACACGACGATCTCGGCCTGCGCGGCAGCGCTGTTGGCGACTCCGACGATCCCGAGCTCGCGCCCCGGCCACCTTCGGACCAGCTCGGCTACCAGCGCATCGGCACGCTCAGGGTCTCGTGACCCGAGGCTGACCGCCACTCCGCCGTCCGCCAGCCGTAGCGCCAGGCCACGTCCGAGCGGCCCCGTCCCGCCGAGGATCCCCACGTGCACCGCACCACCCTTGCACAACGGGGCCAAAGCTCGGGTAGGGTCCGCCGGCGTGCCAGGACTACTAGACGGAAAACGCATCCTCGTCACGGGCGTGCTGACCAACGCATCCTTGGCATTCGGGGTGGCTCGCGTGGCCCAGGAGCAAGGAGCCGAGATCATCGTGTCGGGAGCCGGGCGAGGGTTGTCGCTAACCCGGCGCATCGCACGCAAGCTGCCTGCGCCCGTCGACGTGATCGAGATCGACGTGAGCAGGCCCGAACACCTCCAGACGGCCGCCGACGACCTCAGCGCCCGGTGGGGGCGGCTCGACGGATTGCTGCACGCGATCGGCTTCGCCCCAGCCGCTTGCCTCGGGGGAGACATCTTGCGCGCCGGCTGGGAGGACGTGGCGCAGGCGCTGCAGATCTCGGCCTACTCGTTGAAGGCTCTCGTCGGTGCTATGCGGCCTTTGCTGGCCGCGGCGGGGAGGTCCTCGGTCGTCGCTCTCGACTTCGACGCCCGCGTGGCGTGGCCCGCTTATGACTGGATGGGAGTGGCCAAGGCCGCGCTCGAGTCCCTGGCCCGCTACCTCGCTCGTGACCTCGGGCCGGAGGGGGTCAGGGTAAACCTCGTGGCAGCAGGGCCGGTGCGCACGATGGCAGCCAAGTCGATCCCCAGTTTCAAGACGTTCGAGGACACGTGGGCGGACCGAGCACCGCTCGGCTGGGACGTCACCAACAGCGAGCCGGTCGCTCGCGCCTGCGTGGCGCTGCTCTCGGACTGGTTCTCCATGACCACCGGCGAGATCGTCCACGTCGACGGCGGTGCTCACGCCGTGGGTGCATGACGGACCCGAGGATCAGCCAGGGACCTAGACCCTCAGTCCACCCTCAGTCCGGTCGGTCCGCTGCGAGGATCTGGTACAGCTCCTTGGTCGCCCTCTGCACCACAGCTGACGCCCGCTCGAGCTGATCAGAGTCCCCGCTCATCCCCACCTGCTTGAGTGCCATCAGGAACGGAGGGATGACCGGCCCGAGCCGCTCACCCGCCTTGCGCAGGCCCCGGAAGCCGTCGTGCCGGCCGGGTCCGTGTCCGGCCTCTGCCTCCCACGGCGCTCTCCCGAAGCGCTCAGCACGCTCAGCGGCCTCGGTGCGCCCAACGTCTGTGAGCTCGTAGACGCGTTTTCCGTCGCGCTCTTCGCAACGCACGAGTCCCTCGTCCTCGAAGAGCTGAAGCGTCGGGTACACCGAACCGGGACTCGGGCGCCACATGCCTCCGCTCTTCTCCTCCAACCGGTTGATGATCTCGTAGCCGTGACCGGGGCCTTCGGCTAGTGCCGCGAGCAGCGCCGTACGAATATCCCCTCGGCGCATCCTCCGGCCTCCGCCACGAAATGGTGGTACGAGCTCGCTCCACTCCGAGCCCCAGTCCTCCCACCACGGGCCCCGTCGCCTCTGGCGACCTCTGGCTACTAATCCGCTCTCGATGTCGCGCCGACCTCTGCCTCTCGATCCAGGGCGCACACCCTGGCGACTTCTGTAACCCGATCCTTCGTACACCTGGCTCTCTCGTCCTCTTTTGCCTCACGATGCGACAGTTCTGCACCGTGTCGCCCCAATGCCGACTATCACGATATATCGTAACCACTCACGATAGTACTTGCAACTCGTCCTTGCGCCCACTTCAAGATCACGATGCCGCGTTGCGGGCCTCGTTGACGCTCGCAAAGCGAGGCTCGCCGCTCGTCGACTGGGTCAGCTTCGACCTCATCAGGTCAAGTCGGATCGACCAAGCATTCGTGTTTGATCAGGACTTCGCTCGTCGACTGGGTCAGCGTCGTCCCCTCCAGTTGGAGGCCCCCTCCAGCTGGACATTGGATCCCCCCCCTCCCCCCCCCTCGGAACGACCCTCGGCGCATGAACGCCTCAGCGAGCCCTCACGGGCGCCTCAGCGCTGAATAGCCTTCACCTCCAGGTACTCCTCCAGCCCGTAGTGACCGAGCTCGCGCCCGATGCCCGACTGCTT
>PLIG01000182.1:6265-10686 GCA_003139255.1 Acidimicrobiaceae bacterium
CGGCCCGAAGATCTCCTCCTTGGCGATCGTCATATCGTTCGTCACCTCGGAGAAGACGGTGGGGCGTACGTAATAGCCCTTTTCCAGCCCCTCGGGCGCCTCCGCACCGCCGCACAGCAACTTGGCGCCTTCTTCGACACCCTTCTTGATGTAACCCCGAACCCGTTCGCGCTGAGACGCCGAGACGAGTGGCCCGAGGCGCGTCTCGGGGTCGAATGGGTCGCCGGGCTTGTAAGTCGCCGCGGCCTGTACGGCCAGGTTCTCCACCTCGGCAAGGCGCGATCGCGGCACGATCATGCGCGTGAGCGCCGAGCAGGTCTGGCCCGAGTTCAAGAAGCAGGCGGACACCCCCGAAGGCACCGCTTTCGACAGGTCCGCGTTCTCGAGGATGACGTTCGGCGACTTGCCCCCGAGCTCCAGTGCGACGCGCTTCACGTTGTCCGCCGCGAGCTGCATGACACGCTTGCCCGCGCGGGTGGACCCGGTGAACGACACCATGTCGATGAGCGGGTGCGAAGAGATTGCCTCCCCCACCACGGTTCCCGGCCCGGTCACGAGGTTGAAGACCCCCGCAGGCAAGCCGATCTCGTCGAACACCTCAGCGAGGACAAAGACGTTCAGCGGAGCCACGACGCTCGGCTTGAGCACGACGGTGCACCCAGCGGCGATGGCTGGGGCGACCTTGGCGCAGATCTGGTGCAGCGGGTAGTTCCACGGCGTGATGGNNACCACCCCGATCGGCTCGCGCACGACCAGCGAGCTGGAGATCTCCTCTTCGAAGACGATCTCTCTCACGATCTGGGACATCGTGGCGAAGCTCATGATGGGAAGCCCGACCTGGATGAGGCTCGACAGGGTGAAGGGCATGCCGACCTCCTTCGAGATCAGCGTGGCGATGTCCGCTGTGCGAGCGGTCAGAGCCTCTTGGACACGGACGAGCGTCTTCGAACGTTCGTCCACCGAGGTCTTAGACCACTGGGCGAAGGCGTCGGACGCCCCGCGCGCCGCGCGGTCGACGTCCTCGGCGGTCCCCTTGGGTATGCTCCCCATCACCTCCTCGGTGGCCGCGTTGACCACCTCGATGCTGCCGGTGCCGGTGGAAGACACCCATGCGCCATTGATGTAGAGCTTGTCGCGGACCTCCATTACGACCTCCTGGCTGGGCGACGGGCGCTGTATATACACGGCTCTCATGCCCTACCGCTGAATTGGTTCGGCTGATTGGGCTGGTTGGACCCGCTGTACTGGCTGAGGGTGCTACGAACCACTGGCTGAGGGTGCTACGAATCAAATTCTATGCCGCAGCGCGGCAGGACGTCTGGTCGCCCTCGCGTCACTCGACGTACCTCGGTGAGGGTGCCTACGACCCCGAAACAAGCTCGGCCAGCTAGGAAAAGAGGTCTTGGCACGCCCGGGAAGACCGGCTCGGCCGCCGGACAGGCGAGCAGGCTGCCCGCGCCCTCGGGTCCGAGCATGGCGGGCTCAACAGCGCGTCATCTCGCTATGAAAGGTGAGGCAGGGTCGGACAACTCGTCTCGGTACCACGTGATCGTCTTCTCGAGCCCGTCAGTCAGCGAGTGCTGCGGTTTCCAGTCGAGCATTTCGCGGGCCTTGGTGCTGTCCGAGCGCATCTCCCAGATCTCGGTCGGCCGATCTGGCAGTGCTCCGAATTGCGCGGCCACGGGATTTCCCAGCAGGTCCAAGATCAGTGTCGTCACCTCGCGGATCGACACGTCTTGGCCGCAACCCAGGTTCAAAAGCTCTCCCTCGATCCCTGGCACCGTGGCAGCACGCACGATGCCGTCCACGATGTCCTCCACGTAGTTGAACTCACGTGTCTGGCGGCCCTGGGTCATGCGCAGCTCCTCGCCACGCAACGCTCGCACAATGACCTCGGGGATCACCCGGTCTGCGGTCTGCCCCGGCCCGTAGGCGTTGAACGGCCGCAGCATGACGATGGGCCATCCCCTGCCCTCGTGGAACACCCGGCAGAAGCACTCCGCGGCGTACTTGCTCGCCGCGTACGGAGAGAGCGGGCGCGCCAGCGCATCCTCGCGAAACGGCGAAGAAACAGCCCCGTAGATCTCGCTCGTCCCCATGTTCACGAAACGGCTGTACCCACTGCCGTCGAGAGACTGAAGGAGGTTCACGGTGCCCTGGACGTTCGCCTGTACGCACTCGTCGACCCTCTGCCAGGACTTCCCCACATGGGTGTAGGCACCCAGGTGGAGCACGTGCGACGGCCGCACCTCGTCGACCAGCTCCTCCATGGCACCTCGGTCCACCAGGCTGGCTTCGTGCAGTGCGATGCTCTCGCGCAGCTCCACCAGGCGCAACGCGTAGATGCTCGACACCGCGCTCGTAAGACCGTGCACCTCGACCCCGTCAGCCACTAGGCGGCGCACCAGGTGCGAACCGATGAAGCCCGTGGCACCTGTGACGAGGACTCGCGCACCGAAAGGCCAATGGGGCTGGCGCGCTTGGCGCGAGGACGCTGCTGCCACCTCCCCCGGATGTGCGAAAGATGTCGTGGCCCTCACTTTTCAACCTCGGATGCTGAGATTGGGTGCCCTTTCCCACGGCGGATCTCCGGCGTCGCACAGCGCGCTCAGCTCGAGCGCGTCCTTGTATGTGTCCATCGAACGCCAAAAGCCACGGTGCCGGTACGCGTACAGCTCTCCGGCAGAGCCCAGCTCGGGCAGCACCTCCCGCTCGAAGTCGTCTCCTACGAACCAACTCTCCGCACGGCTGTCGAGAACGAAGAAACCCGCATTGATCCAGTGGTCGGGTAGGCGAGGCTTCTCCCTGAACCGCTGCACTCGCCCGTCGGGGTCGCTCTCGATCGTCCCGTACTGCGACGGCAATGGCACAGTGGTCATGGTGGCCGCCCCTGGATGGTCCTGGTGAAACGCCAAGAGGTCGGTCAGATCCACGTCTCCCAGACCATCGGCGTAGGTCACGAAGTAGGTCTGTCCCATTTCCCGCGCGCAGAGCGAGACCCGGCCGCCGGTGTTCGTCTCCTCCCCCGTATCGCGCACCTCCACCTGCCATTCGCTTGGCAGGGTCGTCGCGAAAGCCTCTAGTAAGTCGGCCTTGAAGCCACCTGCCAAGACGAAGTCAGTGAAACCCTGACGGGCGTATATACCCATCACGTGCCCAAGCACCGGGTGTCCCGCCACCTCGAGCAACGGCTTCGGCACCTCCAGGGTCCGCGGGTAGGCCCGGGTTCCCTTCCCCCCACAAAGGATCAGCGTACGCAACGTCGGTCCTCCCGCTCGTGGCCCGCCCGGACCGGGGCGCGTCAAGCCAAGCCGACATCCACCCTGAGCACGAATGACGCTGGCTCACCCGCACAAAGCGCCTGCTGGGTGCACGTTGCCCTCAATACTACGTTGCCCTGGCTTCCCATCTTGAAGTACGCGGTCACGGCGCCGCATCCTTTCCCGGCATTGCACGACGTGGCCTTGGTGACTCCCCCGCCAGACACCTGGCGCACGACTCGTGGGGATCCGGTCGGCTGGAACGCCCACGCGCTGCTCGGGAGCACGACCTTCAGCCGGTCGCCCGACTGAACGCTCAGGAGGCCGCCATTGTCGGCCAGGGTCGCGATGAGCAGGTGCCGAGGAACCGTTGTCGAGCTCCCAGGCCCCGAAGTCCCGGAGCTGCAGGCAGACAGGGCGAGGCTGCCCGCTAGCACAAGCGCGAGCCGACCTGCCCGCCATTTACTGACGTGGGCCAACACGAACTGCACTATCCGTCTGGCGGACAGCCCTGGTCAAGTGCCGGCCGAGACTAACGGTGGAGGTGGAGGTGGAAGTGCCCAAAACCGAAAGCAAAACCGTGCCCGTGGCGGACAACAAGATACGTGAAGTGGTCAGCCGGGCTGGTTGGGCTGGTGAGACCCTTCACGGTGACCGTCACGTCCACCGTGCCGGTGCCTGCGGGAGATAGGACCCAGACCGAGGTGGCCGTCGCGTAGAGCACGAGGGCCGAATGTGTGCCGAATCGCACGGTCATCGCGCATCGGTTCAAGAAGCACTGTGTTCCCGCAGGAGCGAAGTTCGTCCCATCGATCCTGACCAACGTGAAGCCGAACGTCGGGCCGGTGTTCGGGGTCACCTTCGTCACCGTCGGACCCACCGACATCGCGGAGACGGCGATCGACAGGCTGACCGACGTCGCGGTCTGTGCCGTCGGCGTGGTCGAGTCGGTCGCGGTGAACTTGAGTCCCGACGTGGTGCCCGAAGCGGTCGGCGTGCCGGTGATAGCCCCGGTCGCGCTGTTCAACGTTGCCCACAACGGCAGGGTCCCGCTGGTCAGCGCCCAGGTGTAGGGGGTGGTCCCGCCGGTGGCGGCCAGGGTGGCGGAGTACGCGACACCCACGGTGCCTGCGGGGAGGGAGGTCGTGGTGACCGAGAGGG
>PLIG01000143.1:0-552 GCA_003139255.1 Acidimicrobiaceae bacterium
TTCTGGGCCGACCCGGACGGCACGCTCACCGAGCCGCTCACCGTCGAGGTGTATGACTCGGCTGGCACCATCAACGCGCTCACCGCCAACACTCAGTCCCCCGAGGCCATCGGGATCGACGTGTACCAGCCCAACGGGTACGGCTTCAATATTCACGGTGGGGGAACACTCACCGGAGGGGTGTTGACCGGTTTGACAGAGACCATTCCCACCGGCGGTCTGGCAGACATGGGTGCAGGTGGGGCTACCGCTTTTGTGCCAGGGGCGCTGCACTTCATCGTGGTCGAGCCGAGCGTCGCTCCGTACAACGACACAACGACGGCGGCGGCGTACGACACGGTGACGAACGCGTGCACCGCTACCGGCACGGTCACGGGGTTGACGTCAACGTCGTGCCCGATCCCTGGGNNCACCCAACGCTGACCCGAGCCCAGTTGGTGCGATTGCCACGGGCACGAACGCCCTCGCCGGCCCCCTCTCGGTCACCACGACCTCCCTCCCCGCAGGCACCGTGGGCAGCTCCTACTCGCCCACCCTGGCCGCCACCGGCGG
>PLIG01000143.1:564-64958 GCA_003139255.1 Acidimicrobiaceae bacterium
CGTCGGGACTCGAGTTCACCGCGACCGACTCGTCCACGCCGACACATCAGACCGCGACGTCGGTCAGCCTGTCGATAGTCATCTCCCTGGCTGGGAGTTCGGGTGGCGGCACCCCGCCCACCACTGCGAGCGCCCCGACGGATCTGACCGCCACAGCCGGCGACGCCAAGGTGTCACTCACCTGGACCGTGCCCTCCTCGGACGGAGGCTCGGCCATCACCGGCTACGACGTCTACGAGGGCACGAGCGCAGGCGCTGAGGGCACCACCGCTGTAAATGCCTCGCTCATCTTTGCCACCACCGACACGGTGACCGGGCTCACGAACGGCACCACCTACTACTTCAAGGTGGAAGCGGTGAACGCTGTCGGTAACTCGGCGGCCTCGAACGAGGCCTCGGCCACTCCTGCGGCTTCGACCACGCCTCCGCCCCCGCCCCCGCCACCTTCGAGCAACCCGTGCGCCTCGGACACAGGAAACAGCGCTTTCCTGTGCTCGGTATACGTGGACCTGCTCGGTAGAGCTCCGGACTCAGCGGGCCTCGCTTACTGGAACGCGCTGCTAACTGGCGGCACGAGCCGAAGCACCGTCGCCTACGACATCGCCACCTCCCCCGAGTACAGAGGCGACCTCGTGAACGGCTACTACGAGGCGTACTTGGGACGGACCTCTGACCCGGGCGGCCTCTCATACTGGGTCGCGCAGCTCACAGGTGGAACAACCGACCAAACGGTCGCCGAAGGATTCTTGGGCTCAAGCGAGTTCTACACCGACTCCGGTGGCACACCAGGTGGCTTCGTCGCCGCCTTGTACACAGATCTTCTCGGGCGTGGACCTGACTCAGGTGGGCTCGCGTACTGGGAGAGCGAGCTCTCCTCGGGGACGACCCAAAGCGCGGTCGCAGCCGGGATCCTCTCTTCGACCGAGTACCGAAGCGACTTCGTCGAGACCCTCTACCAGGTCCTCCTAGGCCGTGGCGCCGACTCCGGCGGCCTCTCGTACTGGGTGGGCCAGCTCGCAGGCGGTGCCTCGAACGAGTCCGTCATCTCTTTGATCGTGGGATCGCCCGAGTACTACGCGGACGCGACCACCTGAAAAAAGACCAAGCGTCGCTAAGGGCTCCGGTGGCCGGGGGGGCACCGGAGCCTTGGCGCGTGGTGATATCGCTGGTTCGAGCCCTGCCACGCCGTCCTGTCAGGTTGCGATGCGCATGAGCGGGCGATTGCTGGCAGCGTTCGCCACGGCATTCGGGCTTTCCCTCGTGGCCTGCGCCGGCACCGCCCCGGTCGCTTCGGCCGCCTCGCTCTCCATCACCGGCGTCGCGATCCGAGTGGCCCAGACCTCCGACGGGACCGTCAGCTACCGCAGCGACGGCAGCGGACCACCGCTCGTTCTCATCATGGGCTTCTCGGGCAGCCAGGACACCTGGTCACCCGGCCTCGTGAACGCGCTGGCAAGGCGGCACCGGGTGATCACGTTCGACAACGCCGGAATCGGCCACACGGCGGTGCCGCCAGGCGCCCTCACGATCTCGGCGATGGCGGACCAGACCGCTGCTCTCATCAAGGCCCTGCACCTGCGCCACCCCGACGTCCTGGGCTGGTCCATGGGCGGGATGATCGCCCAGGCCCTGGCCGTACGGCACCCCGGTGACGTGCGCCGCCTGGTGCTCTGCTCCACCTTCTCGGGGAACGGGAAGGCCACGCTTCCCTCGGCTGCCAACGCGTCGGCGCTTTTCAACGCCGCCAGCACGAACAACGTCACCGAACTGCTGTCACTCATATTCCCACCCGATCGGCTGGCCACCGTGGGCCCGGCCTACATACAGTCCATCACCGAGTACCCGGGCTTCTACCTGGCGCCGCCCGCCGTGGACACGGCCCAGGACGTGGCAATTCAACGGTGGGCCGGCGGCAAGGAGCGAGCCGGGCACGGCCGCGTTGGCATGCCCACTCTCATCGGGGACGGGGCCGACGACGTGGTGACCCCGCCGGCCAACGCCCACAAGCTGGCCCAGGCCGTCACCGGGGCCAAGGTGGTGATCTACCCCGACGCCGGGCATGGCTTTCTGTTTCAGGACGCGAATGCCTGGGCGGCCCGCGTGAACAGGTTCCTCGGCTGAGCCCGTCAGCTGGCCAGGGTCGTCGCTTGCCCCGGCCGGCTCCGGCGCCAGAAGTGCGCCTGCTTGACAGACGGGGAGGCATCGGCGCCCACCGCCTCCAACTGCGCCTGGCGCTCGGTCCAGCACCTCTCGCACAGGTAGCTGCCCCCGTGGTGCTTGGTGAGCCCACGCTGGTGGCAATCGGCACAGAGGTGGTCAAGATAGAAGTCGGCCTCCGCGCCAGGAAGCCGGGCTCGTGACAGCAGCTCGTCGAGCCGGTGCTGGGCGTCGGGAACCAGCTCCCACGGCGTTCTCGTCTCGGTGTCCGTGTCCTGGCGTTCCACCAGCCCCCAACCGACAAGGTCGCGCAACAGCGAGTCGAACCTCTCGATCGGGTGGGACTTTTCGACCTGCATTGCCGTAATCCTTTCTCGGACCCGCTCACAGTGCTTCAGCCTCAGTGTGGCGCAAGATCGTAGCGAGGGGATGTCGGTACCGCCGCGCGCGCAGGCCTCTCGCCGAAGGCGTCGATCTTCAGGCGGAGTCGAGACCGTCGCGAAGCTCGGCTACGAATTGCGCCGCCCCGTCGGGCCCCGCCCCGTCGATCAGCCGCCGCACGAGGGCCGAGCCGACCACGACCCCGTCAGCCTCGGCGCACACCTCTGTCGCCTGAGCCACGGTGGAGACCCCGATCCCGATGCACACCGGCAAATCGGTCATCTTCTTCAAGCGGCGCGCCACACCTGCGGCCGAGGCAGCCAGCTGGGCCCGCTCCCCCGTCACCCCCATGACGCCGACGCCGTAGACGAAGCCGCGCGACCGCGCGCAGATGCGCTCCGCGCGTTCGCTAGGTGTCGAGGGCGCGACCAGCAACACGGTCTCCACGCCTGCGCCGTCCGCTTCTTCGCACCACGGTCCTGCCTCCTCGAGGGGGAGATCGGGAACGATGGCACCCGCGACACCCGACTCGACAAGCGAGCTCGCGAAACGTCGGTGCCCTGCTCGGAACACGAGGTTGTAGTAGGTCATGACCGCGACCGGCACGCTCAGGTCCGCGCGCCGAAGCAAAGCCAGGATCGAAACGGGTGTGGCGCCGCCCTCGAGTGCCATCACCGAGGCCCTCTGGATGGTCGGCCCGTCGATCATCGGGTCGGAGAACGGGATGCCGATCTCGACCGCGTCGGCGCCCGCCGCGCAAATCGCTTGGACGACCTCGAGCCAGTCAGGAGTCATCCCCCCGGTGACGTACGGCACGAGAAGCTTGCGGCCGGCGTCACGCCCGGCGCGAAGCGCCTTCTCCAGCTCACCCGCCCCAGGTCTCACGCTGAGACCTCCGGCGGGCCGGGAACGGGGGTCGCGCGGCTCACACCAGAAGCTCTCGAACCAGCGCCACGTCCTTGTCGCCGCGGCCCGAGAGAGTGACTAAAACGCTCGATCCCGCTTCGATCTCCCCTCCGGCCTCGCGAGCCACCCACGCGAGCGCGTGCGCGGGTTCAAGCGCCGGGATGATCCCCTCGGTCTCGGAGAGGAGGCGAAAGGCGTCGAGCACCTCGTTGTCGTCCGCCTGCTCGTAGCGCGCCCGGCCGATCGACGCCAGGTGGGCGTGCTCGGGGCCGATCCCCGGATAGTCCAGACCAGCGGAGATCGAGTGGGCCTCTGATATCTGGCCCGCCTCGTCCTGGAGCAGGTGCGACTTCATCCCGTGGACCACCCCGGGGATCCCACGGGCGATCGCCGCCCCGCCTGCTGCTTCTACTCCCACCAGCCGTGCCGCGCCGTCCACGAACCCGGCGAAGGTGCCCGCCGCGTTGGAGCCTCCCCCCACGCAGGCCACCACCCAGTCCGGGTCACCCCTTAGCAGCTGACGGCACTGCGCGCGTGCTTCGTCGCCCACGACGCGTTGTAGCTCGCGCACCATCCACGGGTAGGGATGCGGGCCCATCACAGAGCCGAGGCAGTAGTGGGTGTCCTCGACGGTCGCCACCCAGTCCCGAAGCGCCTCGTTGATCGCGTCCTTCAGTGTCCTGCTGCCACCCTTCACCGAACGCACCTGTGCCCCGAGCAGCTCCATGCGGAACACGTTGAGCTCCTGGCGCTTCGTGTCGAGCTCCCCCATGTACACCACGCACTGCATACCGAAGAGAGCGGCCGCGGTGGCCGTGGCGACGCCGTGCTGGCCCGCCCCCGTCTCGGCGATCAGCCGGTGCTTTCCCATGCGGCGCGCCAGCAGCGCCTGGCCGACCACGTTGTTCAGCTTGTGCGACCCGGTGTGGGCGAGGTCCTCGCGCTTGAGCAGCACCCTCACGCCCAGACGCTCCGACAGGCGATGGCAATCGGTCAGAGGGGTGGGCCTGCCTCCGTAGTCGCGAAGCAGCGAGTCGAGCTCGTCGTGAAACGCCGCGTCGGCCCACGCGGCTGAGAACGCCTTCTGCAGCTCCATGCAGGCCGGAACGAGCGACTCGGGGACGAAACGGCCCCCGAAATCTCCGAAGCGACCTCCTGGCGCTGGTTCTCCCATGACCGACGCCGCCCGTTCGCTCCTCGCGCCGGAGATTTGCTCGCTCAGGTGTCCCCCTCCCAGTCGTAGGGGCTCTGGGATTCCTCGACCCGCTCGGTGCCGTCGGTCCCTTCGCCTCCTTCCAGATGAAGCAGGTCGTGCACACCCAGCTCGGTGATCAACGCTTCGTCGGACTCCCCTGCTGCACGGCGCGCTGCGACGACGAAGGCTCGAAGCTTGCGTGGGTCTTTCACCCCGGGCATCGCCTCCACCCCGCTGCACACGTCCACGCCGAAGGGGTGCAGGTGGTCGATCGCCTCGGAGACGTTCCCGGCGTGCAGCCCCCCCGAAACGATGAGCCGTGCCGGGTCGACAACACCCTCTGCCAGGCGCCAGTCGAACACCTCTCCCGATCCGGGCGACTCGGCGTCGACCATCACGAGCCCAGCACCGTAAGAACCCAGACGCGTGATGTTGCGATGCCCCGCCGGGAACGCCTTGATCGTGACCGGCACACGCTCTGCCACCCAGCGTGTGTCCTTCGCCGTCTCGCTCCCGTGCAGCTGCGCCCCACGAAGCCCGATCGAGTTCGTGATCTCCACCACCCGTACCGGCGCCTCGTTTCGGAACACCCCCACCGTGAGGATCTCCGGGGGGATGCGCTCGATGATCCGCCGCACGGCCTGGGGCGAGACCTGGCGGGGCGAAGGAGCGAACACGAACCCGACGGCATCGGCACCGAGCGCCACCGCAAGCAGCGCGTCCGCCTCTGAGGTGATGCCGCAGATCTTCACCAACACTGCTCGGCTCCCCTCGGCTCCTCGACTTCGCCGGCCGGGTCCCACCCTCTCATCGGGTCCCGCCCATCGCGGCCCGAACCCTCACCGCTGGGCCCCGGCACGCCCGGACACCTCAACGTCTGCCCGTGGGGCGACCACATGCCCGTCGAGCACCGACACCGCCTCACGGCGGTCTCGGGCGCGAAGAAGCGAATCTCCGACCAGGACGGCTTGGTAGCCGGCATCTGCCAGTGCACGAGCATCCTCGGCGCCGCCGACGCCGGACTCGGCCACAGCGAGCACCTCCGGGGGGATGGACACCGCCAGACGCGCTGCGCGCCCCGTATCGACCTCGAAGGTCGCCAGGTCTCGCTGGTTGACGCCAACCAGCTCAGCACCCGACGCCAAGGCCCGGTCGAGCTCCGCCTCGTCATACACCTCCACCAGGGCGTCCATGGCGAGCTCGTGGACGAGGGCGTGGAACCTGCCCAGCTCCTCGTCGCTCAGCACGCCTGCGATCAACAGCACCGCATCCGCGCCCATGACCCTGGCGTCGCAAACGTCGGCCTCGCTCACGATGAAGTCCTTGCGTAGCACCGGGAGGCTGCAGGCCCCACGGGCCGCTGCGAGGTCCTGCGCCGATCCCCCGAAGAACCGTTCGTCGGTCAGCACCGATAGACAAGCCGCACCCCCGGACGCGTACTCGCGCGCCACAGCCTCCGGGTCCAGTGCGGGGTCGATGTCCCCCTTGGAGGGAGAGCGCCGTTTGATCTCGGCCACGACCGCAAGGCCCTTATGGCCTGCTAGGCGGTCGACGAAGCCCCTGGGAGCCGGAGCCGCATCGACCTGGGCGAACAGGGCGTGCCTCTCACGGCGGTCTGTCGCAGCGCGGGCACGATGAGCGGCCACGATCTTCTCGAGGTAGGTGACCGGCGCCACCCGCGGGAGCCTACCCGGGCCGAGTCCGGCGCTCCTGGAACCGCTCGGCGCGGAACGGTGCGCGGGCCTGGACCAGTCCGGCGGAGCATCCTGCCATTAGGCGACGAGCGGGAGGCTGCGCGCCTCGGCGGCCAGCGTGTGGGTCGCGCCCTCCTTCGTCGGCACGCGCACCTCGACCTGACACGGTGGTGTGACGTCGCGGTGCAGGTAACCGAGCGCGCAGATGGCCCCCAGCGCCGGCGACCACGCAGAAGACGTGACCGAGCCGACCACCTTCTCCCCCAGTCTCACCTCGCTGCCGCGAGGCAGCGCCGTCGCACCCGGGGGCGGCTGCGCGATCACCAAGCCGCGAAGCCGACGCGCGACACGGTTCCCTCGAGCTTCGAGGCGGGCGACGATCTCCTGGCCCGTGTAGCAGCCCTTGGTCGTACTCACGCATCGCTCGAGCAGGTGCGCCTCGGCGGCGATCGTCCGCCCGTCGAGCTCGGCCCCCATCGCCGGGATGCCTGCCTCGACACGAACAGACTCCCACGCTCCAACACCACAGCGCCGCACACCACGAGCCGCCTCGGGCACTTCGGGCACCTCTCCGAGCAGGTCCGCGCCCACGACACCGTTCCACTCGTAGGCCAACACGAGCGAGGTGCCTGGCCCTGGCGCTCGACCCGCGAACACCTTTGGCGTCCCCGGACCGCGAAGGGCCAGGCAGTGCCAGCCCACGGGCTCTATTTCCGCCTTCACGCGCAGCTTGAACCGCTCGAGCCGCGCCCTCAGCGCGTCGCCATAGCCGGCATCGACGTCGACCATGAGCTCCTCGTCACCCACGCGCGTGACTCGGACCAGGGCATCGAGCTTTCCCTGCGGGGAGAGAACAAGCGCGTCGGTCGACACTCCGCGCTCCAACGCGATGAGGTCCTGGCTGCACTGGCCCTGCAGGTACTCGAGCGCGTCGATACCCGAGACACGCACCACGTCGCGCTCGAGTACGAGTGCGCCCACAGCGTGACGCAGGGCGTTGTAGTCCTCGTCGAAACGCGCTTGCGGTGCGCCACGGGAGAGGCCTCGAGGCACCCGCAGGCTCACGTCTCGATCGCTTCTCGAGCGGGCACTGACTCTGTCGCATCTGGCGATCGGCATACGCCTTTCGGCTGAGCCGCCGACGCTGCACGCGCCGCGCGCCGCGCAGCGGTGGCATGGCGTGCCGCGGGAACGGCTGCCAACAGTGCGGCAGCTTTGTTGACGCACTCCGCGTCCTCTGTCGCCGGGTCGCTGTCCGCCACGATGCCTGCACCCGCCTGCACGAAAGCCCGACCATCAGGGCTCACGACCATCGTGCGGATGGCGATGGCGGTGTCGAGGTTGCCGGAGAAGTCGATGTACCCGACGACGCCCCCGTAGACACCTCGTTTCGTCGGCTCGAGGTCGTCGATGATCTGCATCGCACGCACCTTGGGCGCACCCGACAGCGTGCCCGCGGGCAGTGTCGCCCGCAGAACGTCGATCGGGCCTTTGCCCGGCACGAGTGCACCCGAGACCTGAGAGGTGAGGTGCATCACGTGGCTGTAGCGCTCCACGGACATGAGCTCGTCCATGTGCTCGGTGCCGAAGCTGACCACACGGCCCACGTCGTTGCGAGCGAGATCCACCAACATCACGTGCTCGGCCACTTCCTTCGGGTGCTCCGCCAGTTCCCCTGCGAGTCGCTCGTCCTCGACCTCCGTGGTCCCTCGCCTGCGCGTGCCTGCGATTGGGCGCGACACCACCACACCGTCACGAAGACGCACCATGGGCTCCGGCGAGGAGCCCACCACGCAACACTGCTCGGTGCGCACGAAATAAAGGTATGGGCTCGGGTTCACCAGCCGAAGCGCGCGGTAAACGTCGAACGGCTCTGCGTCAAGGTCGAGGTCGAAGCGTTGGGAGAGCACGACCTGGAACACGTCCCCCACGCGTATGTGCTCCTTCGCCACCTCGACCGCTCCCATGAACGAAACAGGCGACATCGTGCGCTCGAACCCCGGGAGCGTCTCACTGTAGCCAGACGCGACTGCAGCGGTCTCGGTGAGATCAACGACAGACGGGTCTTCGAAAGGCGGCTCCTCGAGCGGACGGAACAGGTCTTGACACAGCACCTCGAGGCGTGCCTCCGCGGACTCATAAGCAGCACTCAGCTCGATTTCGGTCGCGTCCTCGGGCACCACCACGTTGTCCACGAGCACCACTCGTTGGAGCCATCGGTCAAAAGCGCACAGCTGACCGATCATGAAGAGCACGGAATCAGGAAACCCGATGTCGTCAGGTGGAGGCGCTGGCAGGCGTTCGATCTCGCGCACGACGTCGTATCCGACGTATCCCACCAGCCCGCTATGAAGAGGGGGCAGGCCGCCAAGCGCCGGCGCCTTGTACGCCTCGAGAACGCTCGCCAGGGTGGCGAGCACCCCGTGGTCCATCTGCGCCCTCACCTGCGCTGGAAGAACCACCGACCCCGAAGCACTGACCTCGAGCCCCGTGGCGGTGAACGTGGCGAGCGGGTCCCGCCCGACGAAGGACCAGCGGCCCCATCGCTCGCCTCCCTCCACAGACTCGAACAAAAAGCCAGGTCTCTCCCCCGTCACCTGTAAGAACGCGCCCACCGGGGTCAACGTGTCGGCTACCAGGGTGCGCCACACGGGCACGATGCGATGCCCGCCGGCCAGTTCCCGAAAGGCCTTTGGCCCCGGGCGACACGAATCGGAGTTCCGAACCGTGCTCACCCGCCTGCCGAGCCGGCTTCACCGCTCGCTACAGCGTCACCGCCTGGCGTTGCTTGGCCACCGGCCGGCGGCTGCCCGGAGGAGGGTGGGCCGAAGGAACGGTGGAAGCACGAGCGCTCACCGGTGTGACAGGCACCATGCCCGTCTTGGTCCACCACCACCACCAGAGCGTCACCGTCGCAGTCGTAGGAAACCGATCTCACCCACTGCCGATCGCCCGAGGTCTCGCCTTTGCACCAGTACTCCTGGCGGCTGCGGCTCCAGAACCAACTCCTCCCGGTATCGAGCGTCCGACCCAGCGCCTCAGAGTCCATGTAGCCGACCATAAGCACGCATCCGTCGCCCGCGTCCTGGACGACGGCGGGAACGAGACCATCGGCCCCGAAGCGGATCTCCCCCATCTGTCCGTCGGTGAACGCGATCGGCTTCGCCACACGACCGGGGGGCGTCGCCGGTGTAGCTGACGGTGCGGCCGGTGTAGCTGCATGTGCATCCGGTGCCATGGCCCTCCCACGATACCGGCGCTCCTGAGCGGGAGATGCAGGGGCTTTCCATACGTGCGCCGCCTGCGCTAGCGCGATGCTAGCTCTTACTATCATCCGGCCATGAGGATCCTGTACTTGAGAAACGTCCCGGACGAGGTCGCCGAACGCCTCGAGCGGATGGCCCACAGAGCCGGGCTCTCCATGAACGCCTTCGCTGTGAGGGAGTTGGCGCAAGTGGCACGCCAGGCGGACAACGCTGCTCTGCTCTGTGAGCTCCCCGACCTAGGCTTCTCGGCCGAAGACGTGTTGAGCGATCTCGCCACTGGTCGGGGCGAACGGTGATCGTTGTCGACGCGTCAGCCGCCGTGCTGGCGCTGCTCAATGCAGGTGATTCGCGTCGACGGCTCCAAAGCGAGGACCTCCACGCGCCCGCACTCGTGGACTCGGAGGTCGTCCACGTGATTCACGGGAAAACGCTTTCCGGCGTTCTCAAACAGAAAGACGCCAAGCGGGCGATCGACGCTTGGCGTCACCTCGGAGTCCGCCGCCACCTGGCCCACGGATATCTCGAACGGATATGGGCCCTTCGCGGCAACCTGACCGCATACGACGCCACCTACGTGGCGCTCGCCGAAGCTCTTGGATGTGAACTGCTCACCGCCGACGGCGGGCTCGCCCTCGCACCCAAGTTGCGGTGTCCGATCACGCGGGTGACCTCCTAATCTTGGCCTGAATCCACCGATTGACCGCTGCTGACACGCTGCGCGCGTCCGCGTAAGAGGCCTCCCGGGCTGGGAAAATGGCGGTTCACGACGAGATAATCATCACGGCCACAGAAGTCACTTTCGGTGACTGCAATGTCGTGGTCAGCTCACTTTCAGATAACGGCGGAGAGCTTTGCGAACGACGTCGGAGACGGTGGTGCGCTCTGTGACGGCTCGCTCGTCGAGAGCCCTGCGCAGTTCGGGGTCCAGCCGTACCGGGAGGGTCTCTGCTCGGCTGGATCCGATGGTGGGCCGACCTGGGCGTCGCCGAAGCTTGGCGACGTCAAGGCCAGTTTCGGCCTCTGGGGCCATCCGCTCCAGCACCTCGTCGGTGAGCTCGACACCAGCCTTCGATCGGCCATAAGACCTCTTCTCAGCCATCGATATCACCCTTGTCGTCCAGGAACGACTCATAGATTCGGCGCATCCGCACTGCGTGGATCACGATCTCGGTGCGATCGTCTCGCAGCACGGACACAATCTCTAGGAGGTTTCCGGCGCGATCGGGCCCTAGGTAGAGGACCTGCCCGTCGTGTTGTTCGCCTGCCACCATGGCGTGATCGACAACATGCCCGAGGTCGATGTCGCTCATGGTGCGCTTCCGGGCCGTGGCGAGGATTTCCACGTGTCGAATATCGTATCGCGAANNGGATGTCGCGCTCGCGCAGGATGACGTAGTCGTCGCCCTGCACCTCGACTTCGAAGCAGTCCTCGGGGTTGAAGAGGACCTTGTCCCCCGGCTTGACGGTACGCACGTGCGGGCCTACGGCTACCGCGTCTGCCCACGACAGCCTCCTCGAGACCTGGGCCGTGGCGGGTATCAGGATGCCCGCGCGCGACCGGCGCTCGCCCTCGGCTNNGCGAGCATGGTGACCGGCTGCTTCGGCGAGAGCGGACGGACCGCGCCATCTTGTCCCGCGGCAGACTCCTTTGGCTTCGAAGAACGGGCTTGCTTCGAAGGCGTTGCCGGAACGGGGACCACGAGGGCAAGTTACTTCATCCCGAACCGCTCCCCGCACTTCGGTCAAGCCATAGTCGCAGCGCTACAGCGCCCTGCTGATCGTGCCCTGCGCCGGCCGATCCACGCCTTTGTCCCCCTGTCCGGCCTCAGGTCTCTGCTGGGCGTACCTGCACCCCGTGGGACGCCAGGTAACGCTTCGCCTCCGCCACCGAGTGCTCGCGCAGATGGAAGATCGAAGCGGCAAGAAGGGCGTCTGCGCCTCCTATCGTCGCCCCGTCCACGAGGTGCTCGAGCGTGCCCACACCTCCGGAGGCGACGACCGGGATCGTCACCGAGTCGACCACCGCCCGGGTCAGCAACAAGTCGAAACCGTCACGGGTGCCGTCGCGGTCCATGGATGTGAGCAGGATCTCACCTGCGCCCAGTCCCGCACATCGCACCGCCCATTGCACGGCGTCGATCCCCGTCGCCTGCCGGCCACCGTAGGTGTAAACCTCCCAGGACGCTTCTTCGCGGCCGTCAGATCGCCCATCCGCACCGGTGTCAGCCCCGTCCCTCTCACCGCCGGCCCCGCCGTGCTTCCCAACGTCAGGCTTTCGGCCCACCCGGCTGTTCGCCCCGCTCTTCGCCGGTCGACGCCGAGCGTCGATCGCCACCACGATGCACTGCGCACCGAACTCTTCGCCCAGCTCCGAGACGAGCTGGGGATCGGCCACGGCCGAGGTGTTCAGCGCCACCTTGTCAGCACCTGCGCGTAGCAGACGGCGCGCGTCCTCGGAGGTGCGCACCCCTCCCCCAACGGTGAACGGTATAAACACCTGCTCCGCTGTGCGCGCCACAACCTCCACCATCGTGTCGCGCTCGTGGGCCGAAGCCGTGATGTCCAAGAACACCAGCTCGTCGGCACCTTCGGCGTCATAACGCGCGGCCAGCTCCACCGGGTCGCCCGCGTCGAACAGGTCGACGAAGCGCACGCCCTTCACGACGCGGCCTGCGTCCACGTCGAGGCACGGGATCACCCGGACGCTTCGCACGCGGCGATCGCCTCCTGCACCCCGAGAAGCCCTTCGACGAACGCCATACCCACGATCGCACCAGCAGGCCGGTGCCCGCCCACTTCGAGGCGGACGATGTCGGCCAGGTCGGGGACCGACCGAACCCCGCCCGAGGCGATCACCGGATGAGTCGTCGAGCCCAATACCCGACCCAGGTCCTGGAGGTCGGGCCCTTCGAGGGCGCCGTCACGCTCGATCGCGGTGACTACGACCGCCGCTAGCTGCACATCCGCCAGACGCGCCACGGACGCCTCGAGGGAGGAGCCACCCGCCTGCTCCCACCCCTGTACCGCCACCTGGGCGCCTCCGCCTCGGTGGTCGAGGCCCACCGCCACCCGCCCCGGGTACTTGTGGGCCAGGCGCTCCACGAGACCGGGGTCGGATTGCGCCGCGGTACCGAGCACGACGCGTTCGATGCCGCCGTCGAGCAGTGCCGCCGCAGCCGCCTCGTCGCGCACCCCACCGCCTGTCTGGATCCGCGCGTCCACCGCCTTAGCGAGCTCGAGAACCATGTCGCGGTTCACCGGCTCACCCGTGCGAGCCGCGTCCAGGTCCACCACGTGCAACCAGCGCGCGCCCGCTCTCACGTAGCTGCGCGCGAGGGCGAGTGGATCTCCGTAAGTGCGCTGTCGATCGAACTCGCCGCGCACGAGGCGCACTGCCGCCCCGTCTCGCAGGTCTATTGCGCAGAAGAGATCCATGCCCGACGAGCTGCAGCAGTTGACTCCTCGGCGCTGTACGCCTTGACGAAGTTGCGCAGGACGGCGAGCCCCACCGTACCGGACTTCTCCGGGTGGAACTGCGTTCCCCACACGCGACCTCGTTCGGCCGCGGCCACCACTTCGCCTCCGTAGTCGCATGTGGCGACCACATCTTCGGTGATCTGCGGGGCGAAGGAGTGCACGAAATAGACCCAGGGCTCGTCGCCCAGTCCAGCTAGCAAGGCGCTGTCGGTCCCGTCGCGGCGACACAGCCGGTTCCATTGCATCTGCGGGCGCTTCACGCCTTCGGGCAGTGAGCGCACCGTGCCGCCCAGCACCCCCAGGCCGGCGACGCCAGGCGCCTCCTCCGAGCCCTCGTAGAGAAGCTGGAAGCCAACGCAAATGCCGAAGAACGGCACGCCACGCGCGATCGCGTCGAGGGCCACCTCGCCCAGGCCGCTACGGCGCAGGGCGGCGGCACAGGGGCCGAACGCCCCCACGCCCGGCATCACCACTCCCGTAGCGGTGGCCGCGACCTCGGGATCGCTCACGAGACGCGCGTCTGCCCCCAGGTGGACGAGGGCCTTCTCGGCCGAGCGGAGGTTCCCTATGCCGTAGTCGAGAACCGCGATCAACCGAGCGCTCCTTTCGTCGAGGGAACGCCATTTCCTTCCACCTTGAGCGCGTCACGAAGGCAGCGGGCCACGCCCTTGAAGGAGGCCTCGATCACGTGGTGGGTGTTCTTCCCGCTCACCATGCGAAGGTGCAGGGTGAGCGCGGCAGCGGTGGAGAAGGCCCGCCAGAATTCCTCAGCCAGCTGCGGGTCGAACGGCGGGGTCCCGAGCGCGGGTACGTCGGGATCGATCGGAACCGCATACGAAAGGTAAGGACGCCCCGACAGGTCGAGTGCCACCTCCACGAGAGCCTCGTCGAGCGGCAGGGCGATCGAGGCGAACCGGCGGATCCCCGCCCTGTCTCCGAGTGCCCCCGCCAGAGCCTCTCCGATCGTGAGCCCTACGTCCTCCACTGTGTGGTGCGCGTCCACGTCGAGATCACCCGTGGCAGACACCGTCAGGTCGATGCCCCCGTGACGCCCGAGCTGAGACAGCATGTGGTCGAAGAACGGCAGGCCCGTCGACACCACCACCGCTCCGGTGCCGTCGAGGAGAATGCCGACCTCGACCGTCGTCTCCTTGGTGCGACGCGACCGCTCGGCGCGCCGGGGCGCGCTCACAGCGACACCCCTTGCCGTGCCCTACTCGACAAGCTACGGGCCACGGCCCTCTGTCTCATCGTTTTCTCGTCTGCGCATGCTCTTTCGTAGACGCATGCCCGAGGCTAGACCGAAGTACTGCCAGGAAGCGGGTGTTCTCCGTCGCGGTGCCGACCGTCACCCGCAGACACTCGCTCAGCCCACGCCACTCCGAGCAGTCACGCACCAGCACCGACTCCTCGAGCAGGTCGTTCCATACCTGCTTGGCAGAGCGCTTCAGGGGCCTGAACAAGACGAAGTTCGCGTCCGAGGGCCACGTCTCGACCGGCAGCTCTCTCAGGGCTGTGCAAATGCGGTCTCGCTCCTCTTTCACTAGCGCCACGCGCTCCTCCATGGCCGCCACGTGGTGAAGGGCGAGGCGGCCGGCCATCTGGGTGAGGGCGTCGAGGTGGTACGGCAGCGCCACGCTCTTGCAGGCCTCCACTACCTCTGGGTCGCCTACGAGGTACCCGAGCCGGCAGGCGGCCATCGACCATGTCTTCGAGAAAGTCCTGACCACCACGAGCCGGCTGGTTCCCCGTCTCTCAGGTTGCCTCAGGTCGAGCGCGCTGGTGGGTGCGAACTGCCCGTAGGCCTCGTCGACGACCACCAGCCCGGGGGCTCGCTCGAGAAGGTGCGTGACGACCTCCGGGGGCTCGGCGCGTCCGGTCGGGTTGTTCGGCGAGCAGAGGAAGGTGATGATGGGACGAACGCGCTCGACCAGCGCGTCGGCCTCGTTCAGATCGAGGCTGTAGTCGGCGGCCCGCCAGATGCTCGCGACTTCGGTGGCGGTCAGCGACGCAATGTGACGATGAAGCGCGTAGGTCGGCTCGAAGAGCGCAGCGCAACGTCCCGAGCCGCCGTAGGCAAGCAACAGGCATTGCAGGACCTCGTTGGACCCCTTCGCGCAGAAGACCTCCTCGGGCCCTACCCCGTGAAACTCGCCCAGTGCCTGGCGAAGGGCGTGGGCATCGCGGTCGGGGTACCGGTTGAAGTCGACTCTGCTCAGCTCCGAGCGCAGCTCCTCCAACCAGGTATCAGGCGGGGGCAGAGGCGACTCGTTCGTGTTGAGGCGTACCTGAACGTCGACCTGTGCAGAGTGGTAGCCGGAGAGCCCGGTGAGGTCCGGGCGCAGGGGCACGAGGCGCGACATCACCGTGCGTCCGCCGCTCCCACGGCTCTGTCTTGTCTGTCGGATCCCTCGGCGCGCAGCCGCACCGACAACGCGTGAGCGTCGAGACCCTCGGCTTCGGCGATCGCCTCCACGTACGGAGCCAGACGCAAAAGGGCGTCGCGCTCCACCGAGACCGAGTGAATGTGAGTGCGGAAGTCGTCAACGCGAAGCGCCGAGGAGAAGCGGGCGCTTCGGGCCGTGGGCAGCACGTGGTTCGGGCCGGCGAGATAGTCGCCGATGCTCGCCGGAGAATAAGGACCACAGAACACGGCCCCGGCGCTTCGAACCAGATCGACGAGCGCCTCTGGCTCCTCGACCAGCAGCTCCAGGTGCTCGGGGGCGACGACGTTGGCGAGCGAGATCGCTTCGACAGGGCCGTCCACGAGTACCAACGAGCCCCCTGAGCGCAGTGTCGAGGTGAGTTCGGAGCGACGCGGCGAGGATGCCACCAGGCGTTCGATCTCCCTGAGAACGTTCCGCGCCACCTCCTCCGACCAGGTCACGAGCCACGCCAACCCGTCGGGCCCGTGTTCTGCCTGCACCAGCACGTCAACGGCCACCCACTCGGCGGGCGCCGTCGCGTCGGCCACGACCACAACCTCAGAGGGCCCGGCGAACGCCGATGGGACCCCGACGAGGCCCGACACCTGGCGCTTGGCCTCCGCCACGAAGCGGTTGCCCGGTCCGACTATGACGTCGACGGGGCGCACCGTCTGTGTGCCGAATGCCAGTGCCCCTACGGCCTGAGCGCCGCCGATCCGGTAGACCTCGTCGATTCCGGCAATCGCCGCGGCCGCCAAGGTCTCGGTCGCCACGGCGCCGTCGCGCCCGGGTGGGACGCAAAGCGCCAGCTCCTCGACGCCGGCCACCCTGGCCGGAGCGGCGCACATGAGCACGGTCGACGGGTAGCGAGCGCGCCCGCCGGGCGCGTACAGCCCGGCCCGCGCCACTGGCCGAACCAGCCGGCGCACCCTCACGCCGTCCATCTCGAAGTCCTCTTCGGGCCCGCTCTCCTGGCTGTGGTAGGCGAGGATCCGGCGATAGGCCAGCTCCAGTGCCTCACGTAGCCGCGGCGCGATCGCGCCGTGGGCTTGGGTCAGCTCCTCTCGCGGCACTCGAAGGGAGTCGATCACCACACCGTCGTACTGCTTGGTGAGCCGTCGCAGCGCCCCGTCACCGCCGTTTCGCACCTCCTCGAGGATCGAGCGCACCTCCTCGGTGGGAAGGCCCTCCGTCGAGGCCGGCCGCGCCACCTTCGCCGCTATCTGGGCGGCGGGGACGCCGCGAAGGTCGAGACGGGCGAGGGGCACGGGCCCACAATCGTACTCGTGGGAAGACACGCCCTCGTGGGCCAATATCGCCCGCCCACTGCACGCGTGTGGCTTGTTGAGACATGATCGGGCTCATGAGCGCGCCGATCGCAGAGCTCTCGTCGGTGGCGACGGCTCTCGCAGAGCTGACCCGGCGCCTCGGCGCCATCGCCGAGGCGGCCGAAGCCGAGAACGACGAAGAGACCTCCACCGAGCTCTACACGGTCGAACGCGCCCTTCGGAGCGCTCAGCGACGCCTCCAGAAGCTCACGGCACCACACCCCGACGGCACCTGACGTTCAGCAGCTCGGCTTCGAAGCGGGGACCTCCAAGCGCACCGGCGTAAACGCAACGACGGCGCCCTCAAGGGCGCCGTCGTTGCGAGCGGGCCAGGCGGCGGATCCCGACCCCACCCTCACGGAATCCGGTGGCGGGAACCGGTTCCGCTCACTTATCAGAACGTCACTCGTCGTGCACTTCTTCCAGCGACCTTCAAAAACATTCGCACAACGATCTCGCGCTCGGCCTTGGGTCCCGGTCGGGTCCCTACCCCGAGCTCCGCCGAACGGCACGGAGCGTTCCGGCCCCGCCGCTCACCGTCTCGTCAGGCCGGAGGGGGGCGTACCGGGAGCCGGACGGAAGGACAGATGTCAGCGAACAGGCACTGCGCGCACCGCGGAGCGCGCGCTGTGCACACCCGACGGCCGTGAAGGATCAGGCGGATGCTGAGAGTCCCCCATTCCCCTGGCGGCACGAAGCCGGTCACCTCCGCCTCCACCTTGTCGGGATCGCTCTTCTCGCTCAGCCCTAGCCTGCGCACCAGGCGCCCGACGTGGGTGTCCACCGGGAACCCCGGCAGGTCGAAGGCAACGCTGCGCACCACGTTCGCTGTCTTGCGGCCAACGCCGGGCAGACTCGTGAGGTCCTTTAGCTCGAACGGCACCACCCCTCCGAAGCGCTCGACGACAGCTCGGGCCATCCCCACGAGACTGCGCGCCTTCGCCCGGAAGAAGCCCGTCGAGTAGATGAGCTTCTCGAGCCGGTCGAGCGGGGCCGCGGCCAGCGTCTCGGGGGTCTTGAATGCGCGAAACAACTCCGGCGTGACCATGTTGACGCGCTCGTCGGTGGACTGGGCCGAGAGGATGGTCGCCACGAGCAGTTGGAACGACCCGTCGTGACGCAGCGCGCACAGCTCGTTCGCGCTGCCCGGGTACTCGCCGGACAGGCGAGCGACGATCTCACGTGCACGGCCGCGCGGTGAGCGCGGTCGTGCCACTACCGGTCAGACGTCGCCGGTGTAAGCACGGTCGACGTGGTCAACCTCGAAGCCGAGGGAGCGATATAGCGACACGGCCGGATCGTTCCCGGCATCTACGTACAACATCGTCACCTGCATGCCAAGAGCACAGAGGTGGTCGAGACCTGCGAGCACGAGTGATCTTCCCAGGCCGAGCCCCTGGAAGTCGGGGTCCATGGAGATCACGTAGATCTCGCCCATGGGCGCCTCGCCCTCGCGGTGCACCTTGGTCCAGCACGAGCCCGCCATCCTGCCGTCACGTTCGTGGACCAAGAACCCGTCTTGATCGAACCACGGCTCTGCCTCGCGCTCGAGAATGGTGTCGAGCGTCCAGCCGCCTTGCTCGGGGTGCGAGGCGAAGGCGCGGTTGTTCACCTCGAGCCAAGTCGCCTCGTCCACCCCCGGTTGGAACGGTCGTGTCTTCACCCGGGGGCGCTCGTCGGAGATCGGGAGTGCCAGGCGCATCTGGTAGAGATCTCGACCGCGAGCGAGCCCGCCCTGCTCGGCCATCGCATCGGTGTCGACCGTGGGTTTGGCCACCCAGAGGTGCACGTGGCCGCCACCGAGACGTCGCGCCTCACCGAGCGCCGCACTCAGCAGCTCCACTCCCACGGCTTGTCTCGGGGAGCGATGGTCGGGGCGGACCACGACCTCCACGGCCCAGGTGTTGTGCCCACGGCTCAGCTGTGCGTACCCGACGAGCGGTCCGTCGACGCTCTCACGCGCCACGAAACCGGCGAACCCCTTGCGCCCGCCGTGGACCAGGTCGAGCCACTGGTGCTCGCCGAGCGGCGCGTGCGCGTCAATCAACGCGACCTCCTGCAGAAGCTGGGACACCTCGGCAATGTCTGACTCACCCATCCGCCGCTTGATCTCGACAGCGTTCACCGCGAAGCCTCCTCGGCTCAGTGAAGCGAGACCCCGACCACGTGGCCGATACCGAAGGTGATCGCTGCGGCAACCGCGGAGATGGCGAGCTGCCGGAACGCCGAGCGCCACCACGCGCGGTCAGTGAACATCGCTAGAGCCGCGCCTACCCCGAGGGCCGCGACCGCCCCGATTACTACCGATCCCACGGTCGCCGCGGTCCCGCCGGACACGAGCCACGGAAGAAGCGGCAAGAACGCCCCGACGGCAAAGGTCAAGGACGAGGAGACCGCGGCCTGTATCGGCGAGCCCAGCGCGCTCGGCGTGATACCGAGCTCCTCGCGCGCGTGAGTCTCAAGCGCCAGCTCGGGCGTGCGCATCATCTCGCTCGCCAAGCGCCGCGCGATGTCGGGTTCGATGCCCCGGCTCTCGTAGATCCGGATGAGCTCGCGCCGCTCGACTTCTGGCCGGCTCTGGATCTCGCGCTTCTCGAGCGCTAGCTCACGTTCGAACAGCTCTCTCTGAGCGCGCATCGAAACGTACTCGCCTGCCGACATGGAAAAGGAGCCGGCGACGAGCCCGGCCAACCCGGCGAGGCGCACCACCGAGCCACCAGGGTGGGCGGCCGCCATGCCGAGGATCAGGGCCACGTTCGTGACGAGACCGTCCGAGACCCCGAACACCGCCGCGCGCGCGCCCCCGGTTCCTATGGCGCGGTGATGCTCGTCCGCGACGTGCATCTCCGCGGGGTCCGACGAGCGCGCGGCGCTCGCGCCCCCGCCTTGCGACAGACGACGCCGCTCGCCTCGTCGCCGAACAGCGCCCCGGCGATGTGTCTCCCCGGCGAGATTCACGAACGTCCAGCGTACAAGCACGCCGGGTCCGGCGACGGACGATCACTCCGTGCGACCTGACAGAATGATGCGATGCCAGAGGGACGCAAATGGTTCGACAGCTCCCAGCCGCAGACGCTTCAGGGCGCTGTGATGCTCTGCTACATCACCGCCGCCTTCGGCATGCTGTGGCTCCTGCTCGGCACCTACCCCCTCTTCGAGATCGTCCCGCTCGGGCTGGGTGTGGCCGGGTTCGGGGTTGCCAATGAGTGGCGCTGGGCGTACGGGCTCGGGATCGCGCTGGCGGCACTCAACATCCTCGGGGACATGGGCATCCTGGCTCTGGGTGCGTACTCGGTCCTGATCACCCTCTTCTTCGCCGTCATCCTGTTCGGCCTGCTGGTGCATCCCCAGAGCCGGGAGTACCAGCGCATCTGGTTCAAATAGCGCCCGGCAAGTCGGCCCCTGAAGGGGTCCGCCGAGCGTGGCACCTGAGCCGTGGGGCGGCCTATCGGATTCCTCGCCGGATGCGTCCCACGAGTACCCTGGGCGCATGACTACCACCCTTCACGGCATGGACGAGCTCAAGCAGTGGCTCACGAAGAACAACGGCCAGCACATCGGTTACTCCGACTGGCACCTGGTGGACCAGGCTCAGATAGACCTTTTCGCCGAGGCCACCGGTGACCACCAGTGGATCCACGTGGACGTCGAACGAGCCGCCAAGAGCCCGTTCGGCTCGACGATCGCCCACGGGTACCTGACCCTGTCGCTCATCCCCCCGCTGCTCCACGACGTGTACGACGTGAAGAACCTGAACTTCGCCGTCAACTACGGATGCAACCGCGTCCGCTTCCCGGCGCCGGTGAAGGTCAATTCGAAGGTTCGCCTCGGTTGCTCCCTCGTCTCCATGGAGGACGTCGCTGGCGGCATTCAGTCGGTCGTCGACATCACCATCGAGGCCGAGGGCGAGGAAAAGCCGCGCTGCGTGGCGCAGGTCGTCTACCGCTACTACGACTGATCGTCGCCGGCCGGGGACCCGGCCGTGTGGTCGTCAGCTCTGCGGGGGGTCGCGTGCGTTTCTGTTCTCCTCACGGCGCGCGCCACTATGTCAGGCGCGTCGCGCGGCACGAAATGCCCGACGTGGTCCACCATTATGAGCTCGGCCCCGATGACCGACTCCGCGATGCTCGCCGCCACCGAAGGCGCCACCACCACGTCCCATGCGCCGGCGATGACCACCGTAGGCGCCGCGATCGCCAGCAGCGAGGCCTCCACCTCACCGATCTCGCGAAGCAATGCTCGCTGCTCGAACACGAAGCTGCGCCACACCTGCCTGCCCCGCTTGGAAGCCACTTCGAGGAAGCTCGAATCGGGAAGGCTCACCCGAATTGACCGCAACATGTCGCCCGGGGCGAGGCTGACGAGGTCCCGGAGCCTGGGCAGCACCCGCCCCAAGACGAGCAGACCCGCCGCGCTGAGCGTCTCCCCCACGACCGGAGCGGCCAGCACGTGGTCGAAGACGTTCACGCTGTCCGCCCTCCCCACCGAGTCGACCAGCACCAACCCCGATACGAGGTCGGGCCGTGCAGCCGCCAGGAGCACCGCCACGCCGCCGCCGTAGCTGTGGCCCACGACCGTCGCCGGCGAGGCCGCTCTCTCCTCTATGAGCGCGGCGAGCAACTCGGCGTTCTGCGCCATGGAGAGCGCCGGGTTAGCGCTCGCCCCGTACCCTGGCCGGTCGGGCGCGATGACCCGGTGATCCTCGACGAGCAGCGTTGCGACTGCGTCGAAGTCGGTGCCGAGCCCGGGCTGGCCGTGGACGAAGACGACCGCGGGGCCACTGCCACGCTCTGCCACGAACAGCCCGTGAGTCGCGCTCACGCCATCGGCCGCGACAAGCTCGGCTGTTGCTCGACGAGACCTGGAGCCGAAGCCTCGCTCGGCGGCCCGAACGCCGGCAGCTCGACTGTGAATGTGGCGCCTTCGCCCGGGACGCTCTTCACGTGAGCACGCCCCCCGTGGGCCTCAGCGAGCGCAGCGACTATCGACAGACCCAGGCCCGTTCCGCCGCGGGTGCGAGCCTCGCTTCCTCGGTAGAACCGGTCGAACACCCGAGCCAACTCCTCGGCGTCCAGGCCGGGTCCCTCGTCGGCCACGGTGATCACAGCGGACTCGCCCACCCGAGAGACGCGCAGGTGCACCGGAGTCCCCGGGGGTGTGTGCACCTCGGCGTTGCGCAAGAGGTTGTCGACCACCTGACGAATCCGCACAGCGTCTCCTTCTACGACGACACTGTCACGCCGGTCGAGCGAAATCAGGCGCTGCGGATCAACGGCGCGCGCTGCTTCCACTGCGTCGCTCACCACTTCCCCGACATCGACCGGAGACCGCTCGAGTGGGCGCCCTTGGTCCAGGCGCGCCAGCAAGAGCAAGTCGTCGACGAGAACGCTCATCCGCGCGGCCTCGTGCTCGATGCGTTCCGAAGCCCGCCGCCGCGCATCCTCGTCGCTGAAGACCCCCTTGCGCAACAGCTCCGCGTAACCACGGATCGAGGTGAGCGGCGTCCGCAGCTCGTGTGAGGCGTCGGCCACGAATCTCCGCAGTCGTGAATCTGATACTGAGCGTTCGCGAAAAGCCGCCTCGATCTGGCTGAGCATGCCGTTCAGCGCGGCGCCCAGCCTCCCGACCTCACTGCGCTCGTCGGTACGCCGGATCCGCCGGGTGAGGTCGCCTCCGGCTATGGCCCCGGCCGTCTTGGTCATGTCTTCCAGCGGCCGCAGGCCAAAACGCACGATCCACAGCACCAACACGAGCAGCGCCAGCACGACGACTATCGAGACCCCCAGCTCGACATGANNGGGTCGAGCGCGATGGCGGTGACCAACGTGCCGCCAGGCACCGCGACTGCCTGAGCCCGGTAGCGCGGACCCGATGCCCCCGTGGCCGCCACCTCGAACGCCGGACGGTCGGGAACGTACGGACCGTGGTTGCGCCCGAACACATGGGACAGTGGCAACGNNCCCGAGCTGTTCACAACCTCGACATAGACATCCGGGCTCAACAACGTTGCGAGATAGAACGCGCTGAGCTGGGGCGTCCTGACCCCAGACCCTCCGCTGACAGTGCTCCTCGACGACGCCCCCGAGTTCCTACCCGAGCCAGTGGACGACGATGCCCCACCCGGTGAGATACAAGAGGGGTCCTTCGGACTTGCCAGTTGCGCCAACCAGGCTTGGGGGTGGTCGGTCGCCAACGCTTCGTGTTCGCGCACGTCGCGCTGGTTCATGTCGTAGATGTAGGTGTACGCCTGAGTTTGGGCTACNNTCGATCTGCTCGTCCAGCCGCCCGACCAGGAACGAGTGCAGCGAGGACGAGGTCACGACGTCCGCCGTGACGATTGCCGCGACAAGGAGCAGCAGCATCGCCGCCACGAGACGTCGCCTGATCGACACGCCCTGTTCCCTAGCCCCGAGGAAGCCGCAGGCTGTACCCCACGCCTCGGATCGTNNAGGTAGCTGACGTAGGTCTCGACGATGCTCGGGTCGCCGTCGAAGTCATAGGACCACACGTTGTCGAGGATCTCCCCCTTGGCGAGGACCCGTCTGGCGTTCTCGAGCATGTAGCGAAGCAAGTTGAATTCGGTGGCGGTGAGATCGAGCAAGATCCNNTCGTCGTCCATCTCGAGGTCCGCGAAGACCAGGCGTGCGCTCGCGATGCCCTTCAAGCGGCCCGTGCGCCGCAGCACTGCATGTATCCGGGCCACCAGCTCGTCCAGGCTGAAGGGCTTGGTGACATAGTCGTCGCCACCCACCATGAGCCCTGCCACCTTGTCGTCGGTGGCGTCACGAGCCGTGAGAAACAGCACCGGAGTAGCAACCCCCAGGTCCCTCAGCCGTCGGCAGACGTCTGTCCCTGCGATGTCGGGCAGCATCACGTCCAACAGCACGAGGTCATGACGGCTCTCCTTCGCCAGCACCAAGGCTTCGGCCCCCGTCGCAGCAACCTCCACGGCGAAGCCCTCGAACCTGAGGGCCGCCGAGAGCAGGTCGGTGATGTAGGGCTCGTCGTCCACCACGAGGATCCGCGCCGACGTGTCCATTGTTGGTCAGATCACCTCGAGGAGACTGACGGCTTCAGCCGTCACCGGACTCACCCTCGTCCTCTTGCTCGGACGCCTTCTCTTGGCCGGCTGATCCTTGCCGGGCCGATCCTTGCCGGGCCGAGCTCTCGCCCGTCGTGAGAGCAGTAGTCGCGGCGTCGACGGTTCCGACGGTTGCCGAGGTTCCGACGGTTGCCGGGGTTTCGGAGGTAGCGAAGGGCACCAAGGGGACGCTTTCCATGGGTTTTCGAGCGGATGCGGGGCTCAACCTGCCTGCGGCACGGGTCCGACGCGCTGGGCGCGCACCGGCGGCTGCAGTCGTGGCCGGCCTCAACACCCCTAGCAGCGCACGTGCCGCCCGCAGGAAAGCCCACCACGTGACGAGGGCCAGGGCCTCCACGACGATGTGGCCCGACATCTTCGACTTGCCCTCGACGCGGTCGACGAAACGGATCGGGACCTCGGTCACCGTCCCGCCGTGCTCGAGCACCTGGTGGACCATCTCTATCTGAAAGCCGTACCCGTCCGCCCGCACGGCACCGAGATCTACCCGGCGGAGTATGTCTGCGCTGTACGCCCGAAAGCCCGAGGTCGAGTCGGTGACGTGCAGCCCCAGCATCAACGAGGCGTAGATGTTCCCACCCTGCGACAGCAGCCGACGGTGTAGACGCCAGTTCGGGATGGCACCGCCCGGCATGTACCGCGAGCCGACAACCAAGTCGACCCCTTCGCCAAGTGGCGCGATGAGACTACGTAGCGCCTCGGGTTCGTGGGAGAGATCGCAGTCCATCTCCACGAAGGCTTCGAACCCGCGCTCGAGACCCCAGGCGAACCCGGCGCGGTAGGCGCTGCCCAGGCCGGCCTTGGCCGGCCGGCGCATGACCTCCACCTGACCCAGCTCCTTGCCCAGGCGCTCCGCTATTAATGCGGTGCCGTCGGGGCTTGAATCGTCGACGACCAGCACAGCGGCTTCCGGAAGTGCCACACGAATCCGCCGTATGACGCTTTCGATGTTCTCGGACTCGTTGTAGGTGGGAAGGATCACCAGCGGGAGCATCAGAACCAGCCTAAACCTCGGAACTCTCGGGGGCCGTCGCGTGCCACGCCTCGCGCGCGATCACCTGGATGGACCCGGCAACGGGGATGGCTAGAAGGGTACCCACGAAGCCACCGAAGAAGCCTCCCACCAGATCGCCGACGCTGGCGCCCACCAAGATGGCTATCAGGACGAGCAGCGGGTTCACCTTCACCGTCCGGCTCATGACGATCGGGTTGAGCACGTGGTTCTCCACCTGGGTGTACACCACGAACACGGCGAAGACCACGATGCCCGCTGTGAGCGAGTGGCCCAGAGCAAAGAGCACCGTCGGGATCCCGGCGAGCGCGCCGCCGATCATCGGCAAGAAGTCGACGATCGCCACCCAAAGCGCCCACAGCAAGGCGAATGGCACTCCCAACGCGGTCAGCGCGACGTAGACCACGACCCCGGCGATAACCGAGGTGATCAAGTTGCCGAACATGTACCCGGTGACGGAGCGGCTCACCTCGTCGGCAACTCGGATGACCGTGACGCGCCGCTCGGGGCTCATCATTCGCAGCACACCGCGTCGCAACTTCGGACCTTCGAGCAGTAGCAGAAGGACCAGCATAAAGATCACCACCAAGGCGACGAGGAGCGACACCGCACCTTTCCCCAGCGTCAAGGCAGGCTTGGACAGGTTCTTGGCGAAGCTCGTCAACTTCGGCGCCAGGTTCTTCTGCACCCAGTGCTGCACGTGGTAGTTACGCACCAGGTGGCCGATCCAGCCCTTCCCGTGCTCGGCCTGGTTCACGTACTTCGGCAGGCTCCTCGCGAGGTGGGTAATGGCGTTCACCAGCGGGTACCCGAACGCCGCCGCCAGTCCTGCGAAGACCAGCACCGCCAACACCGCGACGATCGCCACTGCGCTCCCCCGACGTCGAACCACCCGGTGCTGGAGGAACCTGACCGCAGGGTTGAGCAGCAGGGCGATGAACCCTGCGACCACGATCAGAAGGATGATCTCGCGGAGCTTGTAGATCAGCCGTCCCGCCAGGTAGACGGCCACCACAACCCCGACGAAGGCGAGGATCGTCTGCAGGGGGATGCCCCGGGCTCCGGCCGCCTCCCACAGGCGAGCACGCCGCGTCTCGAGAGCCGAAACGTCCTCCGGGATCGTCGGGGCGTGTCCCTGGGGGCGAGCCGGCTCCCTCGGGAGCCCCGCAGCGTCCTCTGGGGGTATCACAACGACCTCCGGATGCGCCACAGTCTGTTCCGGGGGCATTGTTCAAGCATGGCAGCTGGGCTCCTCCCCCACGTGCCAGCATGAACGGATGCTCCGGAGGCGCCACGGAAGCCCACCCCGCCGGCGGCTGCGCAGGGGGATCCGCTGGGGTGCCAGCGTGTTCGTGGTCCTGCTCCTGCTCGAGTACCTCGTGCTGCCCGAGCTCGGTCACGCAGGCGCCCGCAGCTCGCTCAACCTGATCGGCCGCGTCAACGTCGCCTACCTCGTCGTCGGAGTAGTGCTCGAGGGCGCTGCTCTGGCGGCCTACGCCCAGCTCACACACACCCTCCTCCCGCGAGGAGGGCCATCGCGCTGGCGGCTGTTTCGGATCAACATGTCGAGCCTTGCCCTCAGCCACGTCATGCCGGGGGGGACCGCACCCGGCACCGCCCTCGCGTACCGCCTCTTGACGCATAACGACGTGAGTAGACGCGACGCTGGTTTTGCGTTGGCCATGCAGGGGGTGGGCTCAGCGGTCGTTCTCAACGTCCTGTTCTGGCTGGCGCTGTTCGTGTCTCTCTTCTTCCATGGCTACAACCCCCTCTACGCGGTGGCAGCCGGCGCGGGCATGTTGATGATGGCCATCTTCGCCGGGGTCATAGTGTTATTGACCAGAGGCCGCCAACGTGTCGTTGAGATCGTAAAGAGCCTGGCCGGCCGCGTGCCCTTCCTCGACGGTGACCGTCTCGCAGACGCCGTCCAGGGCATAGCCGAGCGCCTCCGGGCCTTGGCCAAAGAACGCGACCTGCTCTACCGGGCCGTGGCGTGGGCGGCGGCCAACTGGTTGTTCGACGCCGCGTCCCTGTGGGTGTTCATCGCCGCGTTCCACAAATTGGTCTCGCCGATCGATCTCCTCGTCGCCTACGGCCTGGCAAACGTCCTCGCCTTCATACCCATCACCCCCGGTGGCCTCGGCGTGGTGGAGGGCGTTCTGATCCCGACGCTTGTCGGATTCCATTGTCCTAAGGCCGTCGCGCTCCTCGGAGTGCTCGGCTACCGGTTGGTCAACTTCTGGCTTCCCATCCCCGCGGGCGGCGGCACATACCTCTCGCTTCGCTTCACCTCGGAAGGTTGGCGCGAGCGCATCCGCTCGGTGCACGAAGACATAGTCGAGCAGCACCTGGCTCCCATCGAGGGTGGAGGCGGTTCGGACGCGACCGCAGGCGGGTCGCAAACCGCTTCGAGCTCACAGGGGGCGCCCACACCCGAAGGAGGCATTCCCAAGGCGGTCGACCCCCTGCACGAGGACGCAGGTCACCAGGCTGTCTGACCCACCACCCGATTGAGCACGAGTCGGTTGTGCGCGGGTCTGCGCGCCGGTTGGATGTCTCGCCGAACGCCTCAAGCACTGGAGGTGTCGAGAACCTCGGGATCGAGTCGGCGCCGTACACGATCGCGTGCGAGCTCCTGCAAGCGGCGTTGCACGCTCACCCCTGCGGTCGTCGGAACTCGCGACCACTTGCTGTCAGGACCCAGCAGCCAGGAATTCGTGTCGTCGGCGAGGTCCAACTCGAGCACCTCGAGCAGCCTCGCCTGTAGCTCGCTGTCGGTCACCGGGAACAGAAGCTCGATGCGGCGATCGAGGTTCCGCTCCATGAGGTCGGCCGATCCCATGAGAAGTGTCAGCGGGTGGGCAGTGCCGCCGAACCGATAGATACGCGAGTGCTCGAGGAAGCGACCGACGATCGAGCGCACGCGAATCGTCTCCGACAGACCTGGGACCCCAGGCCGCAGACAACACAGGCCCCGCACCATGAGATCGATAGGGACCCCCGCCTCCGAAGCGCGGTAGAAAGTGTCGATGATCTCGGGGTCGGTGAGCCCGTTGACCTTCACCGTGATCCGGCCCTCGGTGCCGAGCTCCGCTTCCTGCTCGATCAGCTCAACGATCCTGGTCCGGATTGACAGCGGGGACACCACCAGCTTGCGGTAGTGAACAGCTCGGCTGTAACCGGTGAGGAAGTTGAACAGGTCACCGACATCGGCCGCTAGGTCGCGGTCCGCCGACAACAAGCCCATGTCCTCGTAGAGCCGCGCGGTGCGTGGGTTGTAGTTGCCGGTGCCCACGTGGCAGTACTGGCGAATGCCACCGTCCTCGCGCCGCACCACCAGTGCGGCCTTCGAGTGGGTCTTCAACCCGACGAGCCCGTAGACGACGTGAACGCCCGCTTCTTCCAGGGCGCGCGCCCATACGATGTTCGCCTGCTCGTCGAACCTGGCCTTCAACTCCACCACGGCCGCCACCTGCTTGCCGGCCTCTGCAGCCTGAATGAGCGACGCCACGATCGGGCTGTCGCCCGAGGTCCGGTAGAGCGTCTGCTTGATGGCAAGCACGTCGGGGTCTACAGCTGCTTGGGCTATGAACGCTTCCACAGACGTCGTGAACGAGTCGTAGGGGTGATGAACCAGCACATCGCGCTCACGCAGGACCACGAACAAGTCCGCCGGTTCGCTGCTGGCGTTCACCAGCGCGGGTGGGGTCATCGGTGCCCAGGGCTCCTCTTGCAGGTCTGGCCGGTCGAGCTCGTGAACCTTCCACAGGCCCCCGAGGTCCAGAGGAGCCTCGGTCTCGAAAAGGTCGTCGGGCCCGAGGTCGAGTTCATGTAGCAACATGTCGCGCACGTCCGCGGACATATCCGAGGACACCTCGAGTCTCACGGCGCGCCCGAAACGCCGACGCCGGAGCTCCATCTCGACTGCGACCAGCAAGTCGTCGGCCTCGTCCTCCTCGAGCGCCAGGTCAGCGTTGCGGGCGACGCGAAATGCATAATGCTCGCCTATCACCATGTTGCCGAAGAGCCTTCCGAGGTGAGCGGCGATCACCTGCTCGAGGGGAACGAACCTCTCGCCGTCGGGCATCACCACGAAGCGCGGAAGAAGCGGCGGGACCTTCACCCGCGCCACACGCTCCTCGCCGGTCAACGGGTCGCCCACCCGCAGGATCAGGTTCAGCGAGAGGTTCGATATGTAAGGGAAGGGATGGCCGGGATCGACCGACAGCGGAGTGAGCACGGGGAAGATCTGCCGCTCGAACACGTCCACGAGGTACTCACGGTCGTCGTCGTCGAGCGCCGACCAGTCCGAGATACGAACCCCCGCGTCCGCCAGGGCGGGGACCATCTCGCCGACAAAGATCCTCGACTGGCGCTCGACCAGTTCGCGCACACGAATCGCTATCGCCCGCAGCGTCTCGTTCGGGCGCATCCCGTCGGCAGAGTGCCCGCGAAGGCCCGCGTCGACGCGATCCTTCAGGCCCGCGACGCGAACCTCGAAGAACTCATCGAGCCCCTCGGAGAAGATGGCCAAGAACTTCACCCGCTCGAGCAGGGGCACCGTGGGGTCCTCCGCCAGCTCGAGCAGCCGGGCACTGAACTCCAGCCACGACAACTCACGGTTCGAGAACCGCTCACGACCCATGCCTTCCATGACGTCGCCCGGCTTGGTGGCACGATGCTCGACTGGCGCCTCTTGGACGGCCGATGCATCCCCGCGTGCCTGAGCCGCCACTTTGGCGCTGGGCTGTGCGGACACCGACCTCGACGTCATGCCCTCTACGGTACTTGGGCCACGTGGTGGTTCGAGACTTGGGTCACCATGGCGGCTCGAGACCATCTCGAGGCTCTAGGCTGCCGCTCGGTGGGCCGAGCCCCGTTGCGTCGAGCGCCCGAGGGGTTGTCTTGGGGGCCAGTCCGGGGCACGTGCGAGCACGGACCGTCCCGGGAGGATGATGAGGCTTCCGCTTAGGTACCGGGCATCGGGCACTCGGCCTAAAGGACCCAATGCGAGGCGCCGAACCGAGCTTGGCCTGCTCATACTCGGCTCTGTGATCATCATCGCCACCTATGTGCTCGCCTCTGTCGGCACCACCTCGAAGATCCCGCCCGACCTGGTTCCGTTCCTCGCGATAGTCATCGGCCTGGCCGCCGTCGCCCACGTCGCCAACCGGCTCCTCGTACCCAACGCGAACCCCGTGCTTCTTCCCATCGCCACCCTTCTGAACGGCCTGGGGTACGTCATGATCGTGGTGATCGGCGAACGCCACTACCCGCCTCAGCTGCAGGCGGCATGGACGGCGGTCGGGATCACAATGTACGTGGCGACTCTCCTGGTGGTGCGGCGATCTCGCGACCTCGACCGTTACCGCTACATCTTGCTCCTGGTAGCGGTGTTCCTGATGCTGTCCCCACTCATCCCGCATCTAGGCGAATCCGTCGCCGTGCGCAACGGGCCGAGTGTTCGGCTGTTCGTGAAGCTCGGCCCACTCAGTGGCCAGCCGATAGAGCTGGCCAAGATCCTGCTGTGCGTCTTCTTCGCGTCGTACTTCTCCGAGAAACAAGAGCTCCTCTCGATCCCGACCGTCCGGCTCGGTAACCGCCTCGTGATCGACCCCCGACCGCTCATTCCCATCCTCATGGCTTGGGGCTTGGCTATGGTCGTGCTCGCCGCTGAGCGCGACGTCGGCTTCGCGCTTCTGATCTTCGTGTTGTTCATAGCGATGCTGTGGCTCACGACGGGCAAGGGCCGCTACATCGCCTTCGGGATGGGGCTGTTCGCTGTTGGCGCCTTCGTCGCCAACAAGCTCTTCTCCCAAGTGGGAGAGCGCGTGGCGAACTGGCTGCATCCTTGGACTCGTGTGGGCCTGCCTGGCGGTTCGGACCAGCTGGTTCAGGGCATCTACGGTTTGGGCACCGGAGGTCTTCTCGGCACCGGTCTGGGCTTCGGCCAGGCCAACCTCACTCAGATCCCCGAGGTCGGAAGCGATTACATCTTCGCGGCCATCGGTACCGAATGGGGGTTGCTCGGCACCAGCCTGGTCGTCTTCGCCTTCGTGCTGATCGTGGGAGCCGGACTGCGCATCGCTCAGACGGCGCGCTCTGACTTCGCCAAGCTCCTCGCGGCGGGTCTCACGGTCATACTCGGAATGCAGGCGTTCTTCATAATGGCGGGGATCGTGCGCCTTCTCCCTCTCACGGGTATCACCCTGCCGTTCATCGCCTACGGCGGCTCGTCTCTCGTCGCCAACTACGTGCTCATCGCGCTGCTCATGCGCATCTCGGACGAGGGCGAGCGTGCGGCCACAGCCGCGGAGGCAACCGCCATACCGCTCTCGGCCCAGCGGGCGGAGACGGTCGGGCCACCAGAGCAATAGTGCGACGTCAGATAGGCCTGCTCGGAGTGGTTCGTTCAGGTCCCCCCCGATTCCCGGCCTTCGAGCACCTCGTCTGCCACGAGCAGCGGGGTGGGCATCGGTTGGCGTAAGACAAGAGCAATCGCGTCCGACGGCCGACATGGAATCACGCGTCGCCCTCTTGGTCCCATGGTGTCGAGCTCGGCGTAGAAGCTCTGGCCGCGCCGGGCGGTGATGCGGACCCCCTCGATGTTCACTTGATGAGCTGAGAGGATCTCGGTCGCGAGCTCGTGCGTGAGCGGGCGCGGAGTGGCGATCCTGCGCCACGCGTAGGCAATGGCGGTACCCTCGGCGAAACCCACGGGGATGCGCAGCACTCGGTACGGGGCCGCCGATTCCTGGAGCACGATCTCGGGATGGACCCCTGGAAGGTCCATCGACACCTCGGTCACCACCGCCAACCTCCAACGCTCGCGATCCGCGCCCTGCGCCTCGGACCCACCCTGCCCCGCCTCGCCGCGCGGACCGTGCTCCTCGGTCGCCTGTCCCGGCGCCGCCTCGCCGCTCGGAGCGTGCTCCTCCTCGGGGTGGTCCGCGCCCTCCTGCGCAAGAGGCTCACCGTTGGTCGGTGCGCCCGAGGTCCCGGCGAGCGTCATCGCCCACGGCGCAGGTGCACCGACAATGCGATGCCAACTGCGCAAAAGAAGGCGATGGTGGCCGATCCGCCGTAGCTGAGGAAGGGCAGGGGGATCCCGGCGATCGGCATGATCCCCATCGACATGCCGGCGTTCTCGAAGGCGCTGAACGCGATCAGGGTGAAGGCCCCAGTTGCCAACAGCCGTCCGAAGGGGTCGCGTGCAAAATGCGCGGCACGCAGGACACGCCAGCAGAGGATCCCGAGGAGGAGGAGGACCGTGGCCGCCCCTGCAAAGCCGAGCTGTTCCCCGACGGCAGAGAATATGAAGTCGGTCGGCTGCGAAGGCACGTAGGAGAGGTTCGTCTGTGGCCCGTGGAAGAGCCCTTTCCCGAAGGGGCCGCCGGAGCCGATCGCGGCCACCGACTGCTGCAGGTTGTACCCGGTGCCCTGTGCGTTCTTCGACTGGTTCAGGAAGCCGGTCAGGCGTTGCACCTGGTAGGGCTTGAGCAGCCCCAAGTGGACGATGGCGAACGCGCCCACCACGGCACCGAGCACCAGCAGCACGAGATAGCGGTTCGGGATGCCGGCCACCACGAGCATCGCCAGGAGCACCACGCACATGACAATCCCGCTGCCCAGGTCGGGCTGGCGCACTACGAGCAGGATCGGAAGAACGGCAAGCCCGAGCACCTTCAGCAGGTCCTGGCGGTTGAGACCCTCGGGTCTGCGCGCGCAGAACGTCGCCACGATCACGATCAGCACCAGCGTCCCGAAAGCAGAGGGCTGAATCTGCACCGGACCCAGCTGCAACCACCGGGTGGCACCCAGCCGTCGCGAGCCGATCGGCGTGAACATCGCCAGCAAGGCCAGGAGGAACCCCACATAGAGCACGACGCTGGCATGCTCGAGCCACCTGTAGTCCAAAGCCGCCAACACCAACATCACGGCCGCTCCAGCCACGACGTAAGCAGCCTGGTGGTTGAGGTAGTAGTGCGGGCTCAACCCGGCGAGCAGCAGCTTCGAGCGAGTGGCGGAGTACACCATCACCACCCCGATCCCCGCGACCACGAGCGTGGTGAGTGCCAACATCACGTCGGCTCTGAGGGCGAGCGACCTCCCTGAGGACGGGTGGGGGGACAGAGTAGTGCTCACCAGGGCGCTCCGGCGGACCAGAATACCGGTAGTGCCCCCAGCGACCATTGCGCCCGTGTCGGCCGTGAGCGGCTGGCTCTACGACCTGCTCCGATGGGCCGGGGTCGCCCAGCCGACCGCCGCCCACCTCCAGCAGGTGGTGGTGAAACCCGTCAGCGTCGTGGTGATCGCCGTGGGAGCCGTGGCGGTGAGCTGGCTCGGCAACCGGGTGATCCGCCACTGGATCGGAAGTGTCGCCCGAAACGCAGCCGCACGTCGTGGCTCGCAGCGCGCCTCGGCGAGAACCAGCACCGTGACAGTGATGATCGCCAACGTCTGGCGAGTCGTCGTCTGGGCGATCGCACTCTTCGTCGCCTTGGAGACGATCGGCATCAACCTGACCCCGTTGCTGGCGGGCGCGACCGTGATAGGAGCCACCATCGGTTTCGGGGCACAGAGCCTCGTACGTGACCTTCTGTCGGGGTTCCTCCTCATCGTGGAGGACCAGTTCGACATCGGCGACACCCTCGTCGTCGGTGACATCACGGGGACCGTCGAGGAGCTGACCCTTCGAGTCACGCGGCTACGAGCCGCCGACGGCACCGTGTGGGTCGTGGCGAACGGCGAGATCCGCCAGCTGGGCAACAAGTCACGCGGAGGCTCCCACCCGTCGACTCACGCCGCGGCTCCTCGAGAGAACGGGTAGGTCCGCTACATCGCCCCCTGAGACCCGTCAGTCGACGAGCGCGCGCTCTCTCACTGGCTTCTCACTGCCTTCCACATAGCCTCGACGGGCGCCTGTTCGCCTGTCCAACGTTCGATCGCAAAAGCAGCCTGGTGCACCAACATCCCGAGCCCTCCGAAGGCGCGCGCTCCGTGCGCCTTGGCAGCCTCCATGAACGGAGTTACCAACGGATTGACCACGAGCTCGGCCACCAGCTGGCCGTCATGGAGAAGATCGGGGTCAACGGGCATCGCCACGGATCCGCCATCGGGTGAGTCTGCAGCGCGCCTTGGCGTCCGGTTCGGCGCGTTGCTCTTCTCTATGCCCGGTGCTCCTGCCATCCCGAGCGAGGTCGCCTGCACGACCAGGTCCGCACCTGTGACGTCTTTCGAGCTCCCCACGCGCCCGGCGTCTCCGGCAAGCGTGGCCGCCTGAAGAGCGCGCTCGGGGGTGCGGTTGACGACCACCACCTCTGTCGCGCCGGCTTCTGCCAGAGCCAACACGACAGCGCGCGCCGCACCTCCTGCTCCGAGCACTGCACAGTGACTGCCGTCGGGATCGAACGCACAGCCTCGTCGAAGGGCCTGCACGAACCCCTCCCCGTCGGTCGAGTCGCCGAAGAGCAGCCCGTCGCGCCAGGTGACGCAGTTCACCGCCCCAAGCCGGCGCGCCAGGTCGCTGAGCTCGTCGACAGACGCCGCCGCTGCGTCTTTATGCGGCGTCGTCACCGACAGGCCTGCGATCTCCAGGGCGCGCATCCCGGCGAACGCCTCGGGTACATGTCCGGCGGCAACCCTGAACGCCACCGACACCCAGTCGAGCCCCATCGCATCGAACGCGGCGTTGTGGATGAGCGGCGACAACGAGTGCGCGACAGGATCACCGATGACGCCGACCACCCTCGACGGTCTGACTCGGGGCACTTCGCTCACTGGCAGAAGTGTTGCACCTGAGCGCCCGCTGTAAGGCCACCCGCCTTCTACGGCAGGCCCCGGCTCTTCGCGAGCTGCTCGTTCGCTACCTGGCCCGCCAGCGTGTCGGAGAAGGCCTCGGTACCGTCCTTCGACACCACGACGAAGTACAGCCAATTCCCCGCTGCAGGGGCGAGCGCGGCACGAAGCGACGCTGCCGAGGGGAAGCAGATCGGGGTCGGGGTGAGCCCCGAGTGCAGGTACGTGTTGTAGGGGGTGTCCAGAGCGAGATCAGCGGAGGTCACGGGTCCACCGTCGCGGTGCTCGGAGTACAGCACCGTGGAGTCCATCTGCAGGTCCATGCCCCGTGCGAGGCGGTTGTAGATCACGCGCGCCACCTTCGCGAGGTTCTGGGAGTAGACGCCCTCTTTCTGCACGATCGACGCGACGATCACCGCCTGGTACGGAGTGATCCCGAGCGAGGCGGCCCCCTGCGCCAGGCTTGCCTGCTCGGCCTGTGTGTCGAAGCGCTCGACCATCTGCACGAGCAACGTCTTGTCGGACTCGTCGGGCAAGACGATGTAGGTCCCCGTCCCCAAGAGCCCGTCCAGGTTCGTCGAACCAGGCACCTGCCACGGTGATCGCACCGCGCCGGAGTTGGCCAACGACACGAACGCGGAGGCGTCGTGCCCCGGCAGCTGCTCCAAGCGCGATGCGGTCTCATCCACGGTGAACCCTGCGGGAACGCTAACGCCGAACACGTCAGGCCCGGCAACCAGGGCGCTTCTCAGCGCGGCAAAAGCCTCGTGGCGGTGCAACAGATAACCCCCGGGACGCACCACGGGGGTGCCGTGCAAGACGAGATAGATCCGAAAGGCCAGCGTGCTCGTGACGACGCGCTGGCTCCCAAGCCGCGTGGCGACCTCGCTCATCGAGGACCCGCGCACCACCGTCACGACGGTGCGCGCACCCCCGCTGGCCCCGCTGACCTGGCCTTCGTACCAAGCCACCGACCACGCCAGAATGCCGATCACCACCACACCCAGCGCGCCCAGAGCACTGCGCAGCGGGTGTCGACGAATCGCCCCGGTGACGCGCCCGGCGACTCCCGCCCCGAGCACGGCGCCCGGGCCTGCTCGGTGGCGGTGATCCTCGTCCGTGCGAGCAGCGTCGTTGAAGGCACCTGCGTCACCGGGCACACCCCCTATGTATTCGTCAGGCATCGTCGTCGCTTCGGTGGGCGTCCAGCCACGCTTGGAGCATCACCGTGGCCGCCACCTGGTCGATCACCTGCCGGCGGGCGCGCCCGCGGCGGCCGGCTTCGACCAGCTGTCGCTCGGCGCTTACCGTGGTGAGGCGTTCGTCGAAGGTCTCTACGTCCACCCCTTGCGGCCCGAGCAGCTCCGCCAGCGCCGATGCCTCTTCCCCGGCGGAACGTGCGGCCGGGCCCCGTCGCCCGTCGAGGCTGACCGGCAGGCCCACCACTACCCTCTGTGCGCCGCTCTCCGTCACGATGGCGGCCACCTTCGCCCGGTCGGCGGCGGGGTCCCCACCGCGAAGGATCGTGCACCGCGGCGACGCCACGAGGCCGCCGCTGTCGGAGACGGCGACCCCGATCCGCCGCTCCCCCAGGTCGACCCCCAGCACTCGCACCAGCTCAGGTGTCACCCAGGCGTCGGCGAGCCTCGCCCAGCAGCTCGTCGATCTTCGAGAGGTCGCTCCCCCCCGCTTGAGCGAGCTCGCTCGTGCCGCCGCCGCCGCCGCGCACAATGCCCGCCAGCTGCTTCGCCGTGGAGGCGGCATCCACCGAGCCGGTGCCCGAGGCGACTGCGAGCGCCACCTTCGACCCGTCCGGGCTGCCCGCCAGCACGACCACCTTCGCACCCGCGCTGCGCAGAGCCTGGGCCAGGTCGCGCAGTGCCTCTGCGCTCAGGCCGTCCTCGCGCCGCAGCACCACACCGTCCTCGGCCTGGCTGAGCATCTGAGCTGCCTGCTCCTCGAGCCGCTCTCCTCGCAGGCGCGCGAGCTCCTTCTCCGCTTGCCGCTGACGGTCGAGCAACTTCTCGAGTGCCTCGACCACCGCGCCGGGCTCGACTTTCAGCCGCCGCGCGGCTTCGTGCAAGGACCGCTGGTGCTCGTAGAGCAACGAGAGTGAACCGGCACCTGTCACGGCCTCGATGCGGCGCGTGTTCGAACCGATCGAGCCCTCGGACACCACGGTGATCGGCCCGATCATGCCCAGGGCGTCCACGTGAGTTCCCCCGCACAGCTCGGTGGACCTGGCGCCGGCGCGCACCACCCGCACGAGATCGCCGTACTTGTCCCCGAAGAACGCCAGCGCCCCCATCGCCTCGGCTTCGGCTCGGGAGATCTCGAGCACCTCCACCGGCGCATCGGTGAGCACCTCGGAATTCGCGGCCGAGTTGATCTCGGCCAGCTCGCCGGCACCCACGGCTGAGGAGTGGGAGAAGTCGAAGCGCAGGCGGTCGGGCGCAACGAAGGATCCTTGCTGACGCACGTGGTCGCCGAGGACCTGCCGAAGTGCTGCGTGCAAGAGGTGGGTGCCCGTGTGGTTACGCCGGATCGCCTCGCGCCGAGACACGTCTATCACCGCCAGGGCGTCTTGGCCCGGGAAGAGCTCGCCCTCGACGGTGGCCCGATGGACAACGAGACCGGGCAGGACTCCCTGGGTGTCAGTCACCTTCGCGCGGCCGGTCTCGGTGGTTATGGCTCCGGTGTCGCCCACTTGCCCTCCCGCCTCTGCGTAAAAGGGAGTGCGGTCGAGCACGACCTCGACGGTGCCCGGGACCGCCCCCGCCTGCACGGCCACCACCGTGGCCGGCTCCTCGAAGTGGCGGTACCCCGTGAACTGGGTCGGTCCCGTCTGTTCCAGCAGCTCGCGATAAACAGCCTCGTCCCCTGTCACCGCGCGTCGTGCCCGCGCGTCTGCCCTGGCGCGCTCGCGCTGGACCGACATCTCGCGCTCGAATCCCTCCGTGTCGACCTGCGCTCCGGCCTCGGCCGCCATCTCCATGGTCAGCTCGATCGGGAACCCGTGCGTGTCGTGCAAGCGGAACGCCACCTCCCCCGGCACCCGACCCCTGCCCTTGGCCAGCTCCTCCTCGAGGAAGACCGACCCTGAGTCGAGGGTGCGCCGGAACCCACCCTCCTCGCGCTCGACCGTGGCCTGGATCAGATCGAGCTCCTCAACCAGAGCGGGGTAGGCCTTGCCCAGCACCTCCGCAACGCTTCTCACCATCTTCGGCGTCACGGGTTTGATCACGCCGAGCTGAAAGGCGCGCCGGACCGCCCGGCGGATGACACGGCGAAGCACGTACCCGCGCCCGTCGTTCGAGGGGAGCACGCCGTCGGCGACCAACATGGCCATCGCCCTCGCGTGGTCGGCGAGGATCCGCAGCGAGACGTCGCTGTGGGGATCTGCTCCGTAGCGCACACCGGTGGCTTCTTCGGCCACCGCCAGGATCGGCCGGAAGACGTCGGTCTCGAACAGAGACGAAACGCCCTGGAGGATCGGGAGGTTGCGTTCGAGGCCCGCGCCGGTATCGATGTTCTTCTTCGGGAGGTCGACGAGCTGTCCGTTCGCGAGGCGGTTCTGCTGCATGAAGACCAGGGTATAGATCTCGACGTAGCGTTCCTCGCCCCCATGAGCCGGACCGCCGGCTTCACCATAGGCGGCACCGCGGTCGAAGAACAGCTCCGAGCACGGCCCGCAAGGCCCGGTCTCCCCCATCGTCCAGAAGTTGTCCTCACCCATGCGCTGGACCCGCGCGGGGGGGACACCGGTGGCCTCCACCCAGATCTTCTCGGCCTCGTCGTCGTCGTCGTGCACCGTGACCCACAGCCGCTCTGCGTCGAACCCGAGCGCCTCGGTCAACAGTTCCCAGGCAAAGGGGATGGCACCCGCCTTGAAGTAGTCGCCGAAGCTGAAGTTCCCGAGCATCTCGAAGAACGTGCAGTGGCGCTCGTCGTTCCCGATGACGTCGATGTCCACGGTGCGAAAGCACTTCTGGACCGAAGTCGCCCTATCCCACGGGGCGGGCTCGTCCCCCAGGAAGTACGGCTTGAAGGGCACCATGCCGGCGATCGTGAAGAGGACCGTCGGGTCGTGGGGGATCAGGCTGGCCGACGGCACGACCACGTGACCCCGCTCGGCATAGAAGCCCGTGAAGGCGGCACGCAGCTGGTCAGCGCTGGTCACGACGGCCGATCCTATCGGGGCGGCCCTACGGGACCGGCGCTTGTCGTCGCACCCGTGGCGCTTCAGCGGGCTCGGGCGCGCACCTCCAGCTCTTGCCAGAGCTGGTCCTCGCGCCGTCGCGCGTCGTCGCGCCCGCCTTCCACAGCGCGACGCACCCTTCGCGCGGCGCGCTTGGCCCCGCGGTTTACGACGCCGACCACGCTCGTCGTCACATCCCCTTTACGCATACGCTCGGCGACCGTCTCGACCCGCCGCCGTGCCCACACCGATGCACCGGCCCCGAACGCGGCTCCCACACCGAGCCAGATCGCCCGTCTTCTCACCGGATCACCGCCGTGCGCGAGCGCGAACGTGACGACGATGGACGCTCGAATCCTTCGTCGCTTCACGCTGGCGAGCGGGCCGGACGCCCGTGGAGGAGCTCGACATCGGGCCCAGCCCCCGAGAGCGAGGGGAGAAGAGCCGCCGAAGGGCACTTCGGGTACCCGTCCAGAACGCGAGAACCCTGACAACGGGATTGGCAAAAGCACGGTACGCGAGGCGCGAGGCCGAGTCGACGGTTCCGCTCACCGCCTCGGTCGAGGACAGCACGTCGCCCACCCGCAGCATCTCGGTGGCAGCCTGGTCGACGACGACGCGCGCGTCATGCACGAGCGGCACGGTCTCGTTGCGCAGGTCTCGGACCACATCACGAAGCTCACGAAGGCGCCGACTGAGAACCAGCACGATCCCGAGCACCGCCAGAACCCCAGCGCCGCAGACCGCAGCTGCGACGAGCGCTGCGACGTTCTCGGCCGACATGGAGGGCCATGCTATCCGTGCGCCTTGTCCACAGCCTGAAGCCCTCTTGGATCACCGGCACATGGCCCGCCGGCGTGGTCCCCTGAGGCCGCCGGCTCGCGCACTCCTAGCTCAGTTCTCGTCGGGCTACGCGTCTCGTCGGGCTGCGCGTCTCGTCGGGCTACGGGTTCTCCTCCGGTCGCCTGCGCTGACGCCTGAGGCGCTCTGCCAACGCCGCCTCCGCGCCGTGCGTGCTGGGTTCGTAGTAGAGGTGACCGAGGATGCCGGTCGGTCGGTACTGCTGTTCGACCCATCCGCGCGGGTCGTCGTGGGGATAGCGGTACGTCTCGCCATGACCGAGTGCCTCGGCACCCGGGTAATGCGGATCACGCAGGTGGACCGGGACTTGCGCGGCGGGCCCGCTTCGTACGTCCTGCTGCGCACGCCCGAGGGCCACGGTCACGCGGTTCGACTTCGGAGCCGACGCCAGGTACACGACCGCCTGAGCCAGGTTGAGCTGAGCCTCCGGCAGGCCGACGAGCTCGACAGCGCGCGCCGCTGCGTCTGCCACCACCAGCGCCAGAGGATCGGCCATGCCCACGTCCTCGCTCGCCAGTATGACGAGGCGCCGGGCGATGAACCGTGGATCCTCACCGCCGTCGAGCATGCGGGCGAGCCAGTAGAGGCCGCCGTCCACGTCCGAACCCCGTACGGACTTGATAAGGGCACTGACCTGGTCGTAGTGGGCGTCGGTCCCCTGGTGCAGCAGCCGACCCGCGCGTGCCCGCGCGACATCGCGCGCGTCGAGCTCGCGTTCCCCAACCAGGGCCAGGGCCACCTCGAGGGTTCCGAGCGCCGCGCGGGCATCACCCTCGGCCACCGAGACCAGAGCTTCGAGCGCGTCCTCACCCGCAGCGGCTCCTTCGAGGACCAGCGCACGCTGCACAAGCTCTCTCACGTCCTCGTCGCTCAACGGTTCGAGACGCCACAACGTGGCTCGGCTCAGAAGCGGCGAGTTGACCGAGAAGAACGGGTTCTCGGTCGTCGCCCCGATCAGTACGATCAGGCCCTCTTCCACCGCGGGCAGAAGGGCGTCCTGCTGCGCGCGGTTGAACCGGTGCACCTCGTCGATGAACAGGATCGTGCCCCGCCCGTGCTCGCCGAGGCGGCCCCGGGCGTCCTCGATCGCCTGGCGCACGTCGGCCACGCCCGCGCTCACTGCGGAGAGCTGCACAAAGGCCTTGGCCGACCTGCGGGCCACCACGGACGCGACAGTCGTCTTTCCGGTACCCGGCGCCCCCCAAAGGATCGCCGAGGTGAGCCGGTCCTGCTCGATCAGGACCCTCAGTGGTGCGCCGGGCGCAACCAGATGGCGCTGGCCGACGATCTCGTCGAGGGTACGTGGCCGCATCCGCGTCGCCAACGGGGCACTCCGCGCGAGGCGGTCGGCCACCGCCGCGTCGAACAGGTCGGGTGCCCCCGCACGCGAGCGGCGAGCTCCTCGGGCGTCCGCCACCTTTGCTCACCCGCCAGTCATGGTCTTCAGATTCTTCACGTAGCCGTCAATCATGCTCTTCGGCGACCCGCTCAGTTCACCGCGCCTCGACCCGAAGCCCCAGCTCGCGAAGTGACTGCGCGCTGAGCGGCTTCGGCGCCCCGGTCAACGGGTCGGTTCCCGACTGGGTCTTGGGGAAGGCGATCACCTCGCGGATGTTCTCCTCCCCGGCGAGCAGAGCGACCAGGCGGTCCACCCCGACCGCGAAGCCGCCGTGTGGCGGAGCCCCGTATCGCAACGCACCGAGCAGAAAGCCGAACCGAGCCTCGGCGTCCTCGGGAGAGATCCCGAGCACATCGAACACCTTTCGCTGGATGTCCTCGCGATGGATACGGATCGAACCGGAGCCGAGCTCCCAACCGTTCAATACGAGGTCGTACGCCTCGGAGCGCACCGCCAGCGGGTCGCTGTCCAACAGGTCCAGGTCTTCGCGGTGAGGCATCGTGAAGGGATGGTGGGCGGCGATGGGCACACCCTCGTCGTCGAGACCTTCGAACAGGGGGAAGTCGGTCACCCAGCACAACCTCCGGCCCCCCGTCCCCACAGGCGGGCGACCGAGCTCCAGACGCAGCTGCCCGAGCACCTCACAGGCCGTGCGCCACGAGTCGGCGACCACGAGGATGAGGTCGCCCGGCACCGCCCCTGTGGCCGAGACGAGGCCCGCGCGCTCGGTCGCAGAGAGGAACTTCTCGAGTGCCGACTCGAGCACCGGCTCCCCGCCCGAACGGGTGCCGGCCACCTTGAACGATGCCAGGCCCTTCGCGCCGAGCTGCTTGGCCCTCTCGGCCAGCGCGTCCACGCGGTTGCGGCTCAGCTGCGCGCCGGCCGGGACCCGAAGCCCCTTCACGCACTGCGCAGCCATCGCCCGCACCTCGGTGCCGGCGAACACCTCACCCAGGTCGACCAATTCCATTTCAAAGCGCATGTCGGGCTTGTCCACGCCGTAGCGGTCCATGGCCTCCTGCCAGCTAATGCTCTTCACCTCGCCTGGGCGCTCGCCGACCGCCGCCTCGGTGGCCTCCACAACGGCCTCGGTGACCGCTTCGCGGACGTCCGAGGCGCTGACGAAGGACGCCTCAACGTCGAGCTGAGTGAACTCGAACTGGCGGTCTGCGCGCAGGTCCTCGTCGCGCAGGCACCGCGCCATCTGGAAGTAGCGGTCGACCCCGCCCACCATGAGCAGTTGCTTGGCGATCTGTGGGCTCTGGGGCAAGACGTAGAACTCCCCACGGTGCAGACGTGCCGGCACGGCGAATTCACGCGCACCTTCGGGAGTCGGCGTCCACAGAAGCGGCGTCTCCACCTCGCAAAACCCTTGGCGCAGCATCGCCTCACGCAGCGCCGTCAGCACGCGCGACCTCAGGCGCAAGTTGCCCTGCATGCGCGGACGGCGCAGATCGACATAGCGGTACCGCAAGCGCACCGACTCGTCACTCTCGACGCGGTCGTCCACCGCAAAAGGGGGAGGCTCGGCACGCGCCAGGACCTCGACGTTGCAGTCGGCCAGCTCGACATCCCCGGTAGGCAGCTCGGGGTTCTCGTTGCCCGCCGGACGCCGGCGAACCGTCCCCTCGACCTGGAGCACCCACTCGCTGCGAGCTTCGACCGAGCCGCCTACCACGCACTGGGTCACCCCGCTGTGGTCACGCAGGTCGACGAACGCCAGGTGCTCTCCGTGCTCGCGGCGCGTCGCGACCCAGCCGCACAGCCGAACCCGCTTGCCGACATCCCCTTCGCGCAGCTCGCCGCACATGTGGGTCCGCATCTGGGTGGCACTGCTCCCCGGCGGCGCCGTGTCCGCAGTTCTCTCGTTCAGTCGAGCAATTCTCTTCGCAGCCATTCCGCCAGTTCCTCACGACGCACCGTAGTCTGCTTCCCCTCGCGAAGAGAGCGTACGGTCACGGTCTGATCCTCGATCTCGCGCGGGCCCACGATCGCCGCGTAACTCGCCCGGGACCGGTCGGCGAGCTTCAGCTGTGCCCTTATCGAGCGGTCGTCATACGCGCGAAGAGCTGTGAGGCCCGCGCCTCTCAGCTCGGCGCTCAGGTCGCGAGCAACAGCGCCACCGGTCGTGTCGACCACGAACACGTCGGGTGCAGAAGGCGCCGCATTGAAACAACCCTCCGCGTCGCAGGCGAGCAGGAGACGCTCGATACCGATCCCGAAGCCGATCCCCGGCGTGGGCGGTCCGCCGATGGCCTCCGACAGTTTGTCATAACGGCCACCTCCGCCTACCGCGTTCTGTGCCGCGTCGAGCGCCACAGCGGAGAACTCGAAGGTGGTGCGAGTGTAGTAGTCGAGTCCCCGTACCAGACGCGAGTCGAGCCTGTGCGCGATCCCCAGCGCGTCGAGGCCTTCTCTCACGCGCGCCAGATGGGTCGCGCACGGTTCGTCCAAGAAGTCCGAGATCGTCGGCGCGTCCGCGGTCACGGCGACACACTGCGAGCGCTTGCAGTCGAGCACCCTGAGCGGGTTCAGCTCGAAGCGCTCCCGATGCTCGTCACAGAGCATCTCGCGCCGCTCGGCCAGATGCTCTCTCAGCGCGGACACGTACGCGCGACGGTCGGTCGAGCATCCCATCGAGCCGAGCGACAGGTCGACCCCTACCAGCCCCAGTTCGGCGTAAAAGCCGGCGGCCAGGGCGATCACCTCCACGTCGAGGTCCGGGTCGTCGCTCCCGAGAGCCTCCACGCCCACCTGGTGGTGCTGGCGGTAGCGGCCCGCCTGCGGACGCTCGCGACGGAACATGGGGCCGATGTAGTAGAGCTTCTGCANNGTGCGAGGGTTCGCCCGCCGCGGTCGGTGAGCTCGTACATCTCCTTGCGCAGCACCTCGCTCTCGTCGCCCACCGCGCGTCGAAAGAGCCCCGCGTCCTCGAGGACCGGCGTGAGCAACAGGCCGTAGCCCGCGAGACGCGCCCGGCGGGCGAAGGCGGCCACGAGAGCTTCCCAGCGCTCGGACTCGGGCCAAAGCACGTCGCGGGTCCCTATCGGGGCGCGCAAGCTCTTGCGAGCCGACACCTCATGGCTCGCCGGCACCTCGGAGCTCGCGCCTAAGTGAGCCAGAGAGCTTCAGTCCTTCCGGCCGGGCAGGGTGCGAAAGGCGTCGAAGACGCCGTCGAGATGCTTGAGCGAGCTGACCAAGGAGTCGAGATGACCGGGGTCCGCCAGTTCCACCTCGAAGCTCATGCGGCTCACCCTGTCCGGGGCGGTGTGGCTCGAGGAGGCGACGATGTTGAGGTGCTGCTCGGAGACGACACGGGTCACGTCGGCCAACAGGCGCGACCGGTCGAACGCGAGCACCTCGATCCCCGCGACGAACACCGTGGCACCCTCTCGGTCCCATTCCACCTCGATGAGCCGTTCGTGCTCCCCCGTGCCGAGCACCGCAGCGTTCGCGCAGTCCGAGCGGTGAACGCTCACGCCGCGACCGCGGGTGACGAACCCCACGATCTGGTCACCGGGCACCGGCGTGCAGCAGCGGCTCAGGCGTACCATGACGTCGTCAAGACCTTCGACGTACACGCCGGTGGTTGGGCGCCGACGCGTGCGCGCAGTGAGCCCCGGGCCCACCGTGGTGGGCAGCTGCTCCTCGAAGTCCCCACCTCGCAGCTCGCGTGCCAAGCGCTGGGCGACCGAGCGGGCAGAGAGGTGGCCGTCACCGATGGCCACGTGCAGCGCGTCGATGTCCGCGTACTTCATCTCCCGCGCAAGCTGCGCCAGCGCGTTCGAAGCCGCAAGCTTCTGCAATGGGAGGCCTTCACGTCGAAGAGCCTTTGTGAGCTCATCGCGCCCGGTCTCGATCGCGTCCTCGCGGCGCTCGCGACTGAACCACTGTCGGATCTTGTTCCGCGCCCGTGGAGAGGCGACGATCAGAAGCCAGTCTCGTGACGGCCCCGCCGAGGGCACCTTCGAGTTGACGATCTCCACCGTGTCCGCCGACTGAAGCTTCGTATCGAGAGGCACGAGCCTTCCGTTCACCTTCGCGCCGATGCAGCGGTGTCCAATCTCTGTGTGGATCGCGTAGGCGAAGTCAATAGGGTTGGACCCGGCGGCCAACGCGATCACCTTCCCCTTGGGAGTGAACACGTAGACCTCGTCCTCCTCGAGGTCGAGCTTCAGGCTCTTCAGGAATTCGAACGGGTCGGTGGTCTCGGACTGCCAGTCGACGATCCGCTGGAGCCACTCCATCTCGGCGGTGGTTGCGCCTGAGCCTTTGCCCTTCTCCTTGTAACCCCAGTGAGCGGCGATGCCGTACTCCGCGCGTCGGTGCATCTCGTGCGTGCGGATCTGCACCTCGATTGGCTCGCCGTCGAGCCCCACGACCGTCGTGTGGAGGGACTGGTAGAGGTTGAACTTTGGCGAGTTGATGTAGTCCTTGAACCTTCCCTGCACCGGGCTCCAGATGGCGTGTATGGACCCGAGAGCCGCCCAGCAGTCCTTCTCGGAGTCCACGATGACCCGGATCCCGACCAGGTCGTTGATCTCTGCGAACTCCTTCTCGCGCACGACCATCTTCTCGTAGATGCTCCACAGGTGCTTCGGACGGCCGGTCACCTCGGCGACGATGGCGGACTCCGCGAGACATTCGCGCACCGCCACCACCACGCGCGCCAAGTACTGATCGCGCTCTGGTGCGCGCGTGGCGACCATCTGCTCGATCTCCGCGTACCGCTTGGGATGAAGAGTCGCGAAGGCGAGGTCTTCGAGCTGCCACTTCAGCTCCTGGATGCCCAGGCGATGCGCGAGTGGGCCGTAGATGTCGAGCGTCTCCTGTGCCGTGCGACGCTGCTTCCACTCGGGCATGACCGAGATCGTCCGCATGTTGTGCAGTCTGTCGGCCAGCTTGATGATGAGCACCCGCCAGTCGTTCGCCATGGCGACGAGCATCTTGCGGACCGTGGCCGCCTGCTGGGCCTCCTTGGAGTCGAACTGGAGCCGGTCGAGCTTCGTCACGCCGTCGACGATCGCCCCGACCTCGGGGCCGAACTGCTCTGCGACTTGGGACAGCGTCATCCTCGTGTCCTCGACTGCGTCGTGCAGCAGCGCTGAGGCGACGGACCGGGCGTCGAGGCCGAGATCGGCGACGATCGTGGCCACCGCCACCGGGTGGGTGATGAAGGGCTCCCCGGTCAGTCGCACCTGGCCCTCGTGGGCCACGGTGGCAGCCTGCCCCGCCCGGGTGATGAGCTTCAGGTCCGAGGCCGCCGAGGTGGGACGGCGGGCCTCATAGGCCGCCAGCACACCCTCGAGGAGGTCGCCCGCCGGCACCGGCCGACCCAGCACACCAGCCAGGGGCTCGACCGTCAGCATCTACTCACGGTACCCGCCCGGATGACCACACGCTGCCATGAACCGGACCCGAAAGCCTGCGGTTACCCTCAGCGGCGACGACCCCGGCGGCTGCCCTTTCCTTTTCTAGGGCGAGGAGCCGGGCGGCGCGCCACCGAGGCGGCGGCTCCGGGACGTTTGGCCGTGCCGGGCGACCGAGGCTTCGCGCCCTGCCCGTCGCCGCCGACATCGGACACCTCGTCTTCGAGCACATCCGCCGTCTCCGTGCCGGCAGCTCGGGTTGCCGCGCCCTTCGCCCCCGTGGCGGCTCCGGGCTTGAGCAGCGCGCCCCGTTGTGGGGACGGCGGGCGCCCCCGGGCCTGAGTCCTGGCCCCGCCAGGACGCGAGGTCTGCCTCGATCCGTCCGAGGTCCCGGTCGCTGCGAGCAGCGCCGCCGCACGAGGGGTGAGCAGTCCCGTCCGATCCGCGCGGCTTGCCAGCTTCTGTCGGATGTTCGCGTACCGCGACTCGCGCTCTTTCATCATCGACAGCACGGGCGACGCGATGAAGATGGAGGAGTAAGCACCCGACATAAGACCGATGACCAGTGCCAGCCCGAAGTACTGCAGGGTGCTGGCCCCGAGCAGCTGCGCACCGATGACGAGCACCGACAACACCGGAAGGATCGCGACGAGCGACGTGTTGATCGAACGAGCAAGGGTCTGGTTCATCGACAGGTTGACGACTTCCTCGTAGGTCATCCGCCCAGATGCACCAAGGCCCTTGGTGTTGTCGGCGACGCGGTCGAAGACGACCACGGTGTCGTAGAGCGAGTACCCGAGGATCGTAAGCACAGCTATCACGGTGTCCGAAGTCACCTGGAACCCACTGAGCGAGAAGATCCCGACGACGATGAGCAGGTCGTGGATCACGGCTAGCAGCGCTGCGATCGCCATCTTCCACTCGAACCGCAGCGATATGTAGACCACCACAACCGCGAAGAACACGAGCACGGCGATGATCGCCTTGTTCGTGATCTGGCTTCCCCAGGTAGGACCAACGTCGGTGATCGAGACCTGCGAAGCTGGGATGTGACCGATCCTGCCCAGCACTTGCTCCACCGCCGCCTTCGTTGCAACCTGTTGTGAATTCGGCTCTCGGCTGAGGTCCGCCTGCACCTGGACCCGCGCGCTGCTTCCCCGGCCGAGAATCTGTACCGTTGCGCCGTTCAGCCCGGCACCGCGTACCGCGTTCGCCACGCTCGTATCGCTGGCGCCGTTGGCCGCCACCTCCCACGAAGTGCCACCCTTGAAGTCGATCCCGAAGTTGAGGCCCCTGAACCCGAGCGACACCAGCCCGGCGAGGATGATGGTCCCGGAGATCGCGAACCACCACCGCTTGCGCCCCACGAAGTCGAACGAGGTCTCGCCCCTGTAGAGACGCCTGAGCGGGTTCACCCGCGCCGAAGCGCCCTCGGCACCGAGGGATTCGGTAATGGTGGTCATTGCGGGGCCCCTGACTGCACGGCCAGCCCCCGCGCCACGCCGATGATTCGCGCCCCGGTGACCCGCGCATTACGGCCGAGCATGATGACCAGAGGACGCGTGAAGAAGTAAGTCGTAGCGATGTCGAGCAACGTCGCAAGGCCGAGGAAGAAGGCGAACCCCCGCACGGTACCCACGGCAAGGAGGTACAGCACGACTGCGGCTGCGAGCGACACCAAGTCCGCCGCCAGCACGGTGCGAAAGGCCCCGCGGAAGCTGCGGTCGACGCTCGTGCGAACCGACCTGCCGCTTCGGACCTCGTCTTTCAAGCGTTCGAAGTACACGATGTACGAGTCGACGGTGATCCCGATCGACACGATCACGCCGGTCACCCCTGCCAGGTCCAGGGTGAGGTTCAACGACGTGTGCCCCAGAGCCGAGACGATTGCCCACAGGATCGCCGCCGTGGTGGCCAGGCCCGACACGACCACGATCCCCAGAGCCCGGTAGTAGAAGATCGTGTAGAGCAGCACCAGGAGCAGCCCACCTATGCCCGCGGCGAGCCCCGCCTTGAGCGAGGACTTACCCAAGGTGGGCGACACGGTCGTCTGGTCGATCTTTGCCAGCCGCACCGGCAGAGCACCGGAATTGAGCACGAGAGCAAGGTTCTTGGCCTGGCTCTCGGTGAAGCTGCCGCTGATTTGTACCTTGCCCCCGAAGGAGGTGAAGGTGGCGGCGGTCGGAAGGGTCAGTGGCGCGGAGTAGACGTCGCCGTCGAGGTCTACCGCTACGTATGCGTGGAACTGCTGCTGCGCGAGCTTGTCCCACTGCGACGAGCCGCTTCCGGTGAGGTTCAGGTCGACCACCCAGCTCGGGGTGTTGAACACCGCCTGGGACGAACCCGGCGCAATCGCCGTTCCCGGCACCCCGGTCGGTCCGAGCAGGTAGCGCACCCGACCTTGTCCCGAACTCGGCGCGGCCGGGAGCAACACGTTGGCGTTGGGATGTGTGTCGTTGTATTCGAAGGTGCTGCTCGGGTACGACGACAGAGCAGGATCGGCCGGGACTGCGTTGGTCGGCTGACCCGAGCTCGTGTTGACCTTGAGGTTGGCCGCGGTCTGGTCGTACGACGACGACGAGCAGGTGCTCGGGATGGTGGTGGGAACCGATCCCGAAGACGGTTTCGAGTAAGGGTTCGCAAAGCAGAGCACCGGGCGGAACTGCATCTGGGCCGTCTCACCGATGAGCTTGATCAACGCGCCAGGGTCCTTCACGCCCGGGAGCTGCACGACGATGTTCCCGCCCTGTGACGCCACAGTGGCTCCCGCCGCTCCCGCAGCGTCTACGCGGGTGCGGATGATGTTGATCGCGTTGTTCAGCTGACCACTGGAGACCTTGTGCGCCGGTTTGTAAACGACCTCTGATCCGCCGGCCAGGTCGAGCCCGAGCTTCGGGTGCCAGCCGACCCCGAGCGTGACGGCCAGGAGCACCACCGCCACTCCCACGCTCACGGCGAGGCTCACGACCAACGACCGCTTCATCGGCCGCCGGCCTCTCCCACCGCAGCAGCCCCGCCCTCTTCGTCGTCGCCCGCTCTCAGCTCGTCTCGCTGTGCGTGGCCCTCGGGTGCGTGGCCCTCGGGTGCGTGGTCCTCGGGTGCCTCTTCTTCATCAGCGCCGTCCCCGGACCATGCGGCTTCCTCCTCGGGGTGCTCGGTGAGGCGACGGGCGATGGCCGAGCGAAGCACCGTGATCCTGGTCCCCGGTGCTGTCTCGATCGTGATCCTGTCGCTCTCCACGTCCAGGACGCGACCGAAGATGCCGGCTCCGGTCAGGACCTCGTCGCCGACGCTGACCTGCAGCAGTGTCTCGCGCTGACGACGCGCTTGCTGGGAGCGCGGCCGCAAGAAGAACACGTACGCGAGCACCCCGAGCAGCAACACGAAGAGCAGGGTCCCGTAACTGCTTGCGGAGCTGGTCTTCTTCGAGCTCGATGCCGCCAACACAACGTTGTAGATGCTCAGGAAGTTGTGCATTTTGGGGCTAAGTGTCTCCCGCTGGGCTCCAAATGCACGACCTTACTCCAGGTGCCCCACCCTCCCAGGGCAGCTGGGCCCGTCGATCAGGTGGACGAGTCACCACAAGGTGGGCTCGTGCCCTCCCGAAGCTTGCGCGGCTACCTCCATCCCCAGGTGCTCGAAGGCGCGGGGCGTCGCGATACGCCCCCGCGGGGTGCGCTGGAGCAGACCCTGTTGGAGCAGGAACGGCTCGTAGGCGTCCTCGATCGTGTCGGGCTCCTCCCCCACGCACTGGGCCAAGGTCACCAGTCCGACGGGGCGGCCGCCGAACTTCCTGCACAGGGCGTCGAGGATCGCCCGGTCGACCTTGTCGAGCCCCAGCTCGTCGATGCCGAAGAGGTCGAGCCCGACCGAGGCCAACTCGGCGGTCACGGGGCCCTCGGCTCGCACTTCTACGAAGTCGCGCACGCGACGCAGAAGCCGGTTCGCGATTCGCGGTGTGCCCCGAGCGCGCGACGCGATCTCCCAAGCACCTTTGGGCTGGACGTCCACGCCCAGGATCCCCGCCGAACGCTCCACGATCCCGCAGAGGTCCTCCGCCGCGTATAGATCGAGACGGCCGAGGAAGCCGAAACGGTCGCGCAGCGGCCCTGTGAGAAGGCCCGTGCGCGTCGTGGCTCCGACCAACGTGAACCGGGGCAGGTCGAGACGGATCGAGCGCGCGGTCGGGCCCTTGCCGATGACGATGTCGAGCTGGAAGTCCTCCATGGCGGGATAGAGGACCTCCTCCACGGGACGCGGTAGGCGGTGGATCTCGTCGATGAACAGCACGTCGCCCGGCTGGAGGTCGGTGAGTATGGAGGCCAGATCACCCGTGCGCGCCATGGCCGGCCCTGAGGTGACCCGGAAACCGACTCCCATCTCGACCGCGACTATCCCCGCCAGCGAGGTCTTTCCCAGGCCCGGAGATCCCGCGAAGAGGATGTGGTCGACGGGCTGTCCGCGCCGACGGGCGGCCTCGAAGACGATCTCGAGGTGCTCGGTCAGCTGAGGTTGGCCGAGGAACTCCTCGAGCCGCCGGGGTCGGAGACGGACCTCGTCGGCTATCTCGACAGGATCCGGCGCCGCTTGCGCTTCGCGCACGGGCGAGACGACCTCCCGCCGGCCGGTCATCGGGCTGCCGCCAGCTCGCGCAGGGCCTGTCGGAGCAAGTCCTCGACGGCGCCCTCGGCCGGCATGCCATCGAGCGCGCGCCTGATCTCATCGGGCCCGTAGCCGAGTTCGACCAAAGCGGCACGTACCTCCGCGCGGGCGTTCGGCGCAACGCCCGCGCCACCAGGCACCTCCGAGCCGTTCAACGCGGACAGCTCGAGACGCGACCGAAGGTCGAGCACGAGCCGCGCAGCTGTCTTGCGTCCTACGCCGGGCACCTCGCACAGCACCCCGAGGTCCTCTTCCATGACCGCGCGGGTGAGATCCGCAGGAGTGAGCATCGACAGAACCGCTAGGGCCAGCGAGGGGCCCACACCGTGGGCACCCACCAGGGCCTCGAAGCAACGCCGCTCATCGGCCGTGGCAAAGCCGTAGAGGACGATCGCGTCCTCGCGCACGTGCGTGTGGACGTGCAGTCGCACCTCGTCGCCCTGCTCGCCTGCACGCGCCAGCAACGGGGCAGGAACGCTCACCCGGTACCCGACCCCACCCACGTCGACGAGGAGCTCTCCCTCGAGCGTGCGGGCGAGCAGCTCTCCTCGCAACCAGCCGATCACCGCGGCGCTCCAAGGGCCGTCGTCGTCGGAGGTTTGGCGGTGGAGGCAGCCTCGATGGCACGGCGCAGAGGCTGGGCGGTGAGGTGGCACAGCGCCAGCGCGAGCGCGTCGGCGACGTCGGGGGGCCTCGGGGGCTCGGGTAGGTCGAGCAGCGCGGCGACCATGCGTTGCACCTGGTCCTTCGTGGCGCTGCCGAAGCCCACCACGGCCATCTTCACCTCGTTCGAGGTGTACTGGGCCACCTCGCACCCGGCTTCGGCCGCAGCGACGAGCGCGAGCCCGCCCGCCTGGCCGGTGGCCATAGCGGTGCGCACGTTGGTCTGGAAGAAGACACGCTCGACCACCACGGCATCTGGCCGCACCTCGGCCACCAAGGCCCGCAGCTCGCCGAGCATCAGCCGCAGGCGCTCGGGCAAAGGCGTCTCGCGGTCGGTAGTCACGACACCTCCGGCCGTCGCCGCCAGATGGCTCCCGTACTTGCGCACCACGCCATAGCCACAGCGCGACAAGCCCGGGTCGATACCGAGAACGAACACCCGTTCGACCCTATCAAGGGGGCCTGTCTATCTGGCGGACCCACTGTGCGATGCACCGAGGACGATTCAGGCATAGCGTCGCCCTCCGGGCGAGCAGCCCAACTGGAGGGGGACTATGGCGAGGTACTACTACACGACTTCGGAAGAACCGAAGCCCGTTTACCACAACAACCAGAACTGTGAAGAGGGCAAGAAAATCGAGCCCGAGAACAGGGTGGACATCGACGTAATCCCCCTGGGCCGTACCCTCTGTGAGGTCTGCTGATTCCCCGGCAGGTACCCAGCGGGCCCAGTCGCCAGCGCAGTTCAGGTAGGCCGCGTACCACTGTCTGAGCAGTTCGACGGGTGGCCCGACGAAGCGACGGTAGGTGGGTGTCACACGGCCCCGTAGGGGGACTTCGGGGTCCATCCCGTTCGGCTTCGGCACCAGGTACCAACCATGACCGAACCCACGCCCGATGCCTTTTGCATGGCACCGAATGACGAAACAACGGGCACAGACGATGCCCCCGGCTCCGGGCTCGCACTCCATGACCGATTCCCACAGTTCGTGAGCGGTAGACCACGGAAAGCTAGGGCCACCACAGTCCTGGCATGGGCCATTCCCCTCCCACGGTTCGGCCGGTTCATGGTCCCACCGGAGGCTCTGATTCATGCCGAAAACCACCGCTGAACAGGAAGGAAAGCGTTACACCCTCCCGCGAGGATGGGGGCATGGAACTGAACCTGAGCACCCTCGCTAAGCACTTTTCGGACGAGGCGGCGGCCTGGGAGTTGGTCGAGAAGATGCGCTGGCCGAACGGCCCGGTCTGCCCCCACTGTGGTGACGTGGGCCGTGCCTACTTCCTGAAGCCTCGCAACGGCACCCGGACGACCACCACGGGCCGTGTGACCTACCGCCGTCTGTGGAAGTGCGCAGCTTGCCGTAAGAAGTTCTCGGTTCTGGTGGGCACGATCTTCGAGCGGAGCCAAGTACCCCTGTCGAAATGGCTGCTCGCGCTCTACCTCATGTCGGCAAGCAAGAACGGCGTTGCGGCGAACGAACTGCGCCGCATCCTGGGCGTGACGCAGCCGACAGCCTGGTTCATGGCACACAGACTTCGCGAAGCGATGTGCGCGTCGTCGTTCGAGACCATGCGCGGCACGATTGTGGCCGACGAGACGTGGATCGGCGGCAACCCTGCGAGGATGAACCACAAGACGCGCGAACGCTGGGAGAAGTCCCAACGTGGTAGCTCCAACACCGCCAAGACTCCTGTGCTCTCGCTCATCAACGCCGCGACTGGTGAGGTGCGCTCCAAGATCGTCACCGATATCGCCGGTCCGACTTTGCGCAAGGCCATAGCCGAACAGGTCGACATAGCTGGGTCGGTGCTCTGGACCGACGAGGGGCGCGGGTACCGTCACTTCGGGAAAGAGTTCATCGCCCACAACACCGTGAACCACTCTCAAGACGAATACGTGGACTACACCACTGGTGCCAGCACGAACAAGGCAGAGAACTTCTTCGCGCAGCTCGCCCGGAGCCTGGATGGAACGTTTCACCACGTCTCCAAAGAGCATCTGCCGAGGTATTTGGACGAGTTCGATTTCCGGTTCTCCACTCGGAAGATGAGCGACACGGCACGCATGGAGCGCATCATTGACCAGGCTGAGGGTCGTCGGTTGACGTATCGGCGGGTCACCGCGGCGTAGTCTCATCAATATCGCCTAGAAACGTCAGGGTGTTTCCGGTGCCTATCGGCGGGAAGTTGATTCTGCACGTGCGATCCGTCCCTACCTCTAGAAATACCAACTCCCTCGGATTCCCGGGCATTCGCAATTCAAAACGCAAAGTCACTTGCGTACACCCGGCGGCGTCGATATGGACCAGTTGTCGAGGCGTAGTCTCGACTTGCTCTAATGCCATTAGGAGCCACGGCCGGAAGGTAATGGCCTCATTGCTTTTATTCACGATCCCCACGTCCTCAGCCGTCCATATCCACAACCCTTGGCAGTCACCACGACCCTGTTCGCACGTCATTTCCCTCATGTCGATAGTCAACGGAAGGGTGCCGAACGCCAGACTGGGATAAACAGGACTTGGGGGTGCCGCCACGATGTGGTGAGTCTTGGGGATGCGACGGGCACGTGTTATCCGCCCCCTCGGGTCCCTCATGCGCCTACTTAGGACAGTTCCGGAGAGCCGAGTGACGAGCAAGACCAAACCAAACAGAAGAAAGAGGCCGCCCACCACGAGTCCCGGTATCTCCCACCACGGGTGGTAGGGGCCGTGCTTTGGGGCGAGCGCCCGTTGTAACGGCACCAGGCCGATAAGCAACGCCAGACCAAAGGCCATGACCGTCAGCGCCTCGAACCAAGAGACGGGATGCTCCAGGCGGTAGATAAGCCAGGGCTTGAGTCCTCGCACCTTCCTAACGACCCAGCGTCCGGCCCTGGACGCCCGTAACCACCGTACGGACCCCCGCCAAGCCCTACGCACGGTGACCACGATAGGCCCCTAGTCCTGAGGAGGCTCCTCCTCGTCCTCCAGGTCCTTGGGGTCGACTTCCAAGACCTTCTGTAGGTTCTCCTCGAAGGTCCCTGGCAGGCCGAACCGCTCCTCGCCCTCTTCGTCCGGCTCTGGCATGGTTCTCCGTTCTCAGGTTCTCCCCTAAGGCTACTGGGGTCATCGTCGCTGGCCTCGGACAGGAGCGTGGGTCCACCAGATAGACAGTTCCCCTATCAAGCAAACGTGCCACTTAGGTGGATGTGCCGAGCATCAATCTGCGGTGACGGCGGCGAGGACCTCGTCGGGGATGTCGAAGTTCGACCACACGTTCTGCACGTCGTCGTCGTCGTCGAGCGCCTCGAGAAGACGCAGCACGCGACGCGCTTCGCCTTCCTCCGCGACGGGCACCGTGCCCGAGGCGACCATCGCCAGCTCGGGCTCCTCCGGAGCCATCCCCGCAGCCTCGAGCGCGCTCGACACCGCGTGGACGTCACCCGGCGCGCAGACGAGGACGAACCGGTCGTCCTCGTCGCTCAGGTCCTCCGCGCCCGCGTCTGCTGCGACGTCCATGATCTTCTCCTCGTCGAGCGTGCGAGGCAGAGCGATCAAGCCCTTTCGGTGGAACTGCCACGACACCGCACCGGGCTCCGCGATCGAACCGCCGTTGCGCGTGAAGATCTTGCGGACCTCGGCACCCGTACGGTTGCGGTTGTCGGTGAGGCACTCGACGATGACCGCAACTCCTCCTGGTGCGTACCCCTCGTAGGTGACCTCGCTGTAATGCACACCCTCGAGCTCGCCTGTCCCTCTCTTGATGGCGCGGTCGATCGTGTCGGTGGGTACAGACGCAGCGCGGGCCTTGTCGAACATCGTTCGCAGGGTCGCGTTGGCCGAGAGGTCGCCTCCGCCCTCGCGCGCGGCCACCTCGAGCTGGCGGATGAGCTTCGCGAACACCTTCGCCCGCGCTTTATCGACGGCGGCCTTGCGGTGCTTGGTGGTGGCCCACTTCGAGTGCCCTGACATCCCTAGCGACCTCTCTTGTCAATCATTGCTACGAACGCTCTTTGCGATCATCGACACGAACAGACCGTGGAGGCGGCGGTCGGAGGTGAGCTCCGGGTGGCAGGCGGCTGCGAGCACCGACCCCTGGCGACAGATCACGGGAGTCGAGCTGCCATCAGCCTCCTTTCCCGGCGCGACGGCGCCCCGCCCATCGGCGCGCGCACCCGACGGGGCCAGAGCCTCCGGCGAAGCGACCTCCGCCAGGACGTCCACCTCGGCGCCGACAGACTCCACGACCGGCGCGCGGATGAAGACCGCATGAAGCGGAGCCTCTCCCAACGAGGCGACTTCCAAGTCGCACTCGAAGGAGTCGAGCTGTCCTCCATAGCCGTTGCGGCGCACCACCAAGTCAATCGCGCCGTAGCAACGCTGGTTCGGCCGACCGTCGCTGATGGCACTGGCCAGAAGGATCATCCCCGCGCACGTCCCGAAGGCCGGGAGGCCTGCCACCAGCTCCTTGCCGAGCGGTTCCGCGAGCCCCGAAGACTCCAGAAGCATCGAAATCGTGGTGGACTCACCCCCGGGCAGCACGATCCCGTCGATGCCCGACAGGTCCTCCGGCCGGCGGACCGGCCGGCTGCCGACATCAAGCTCAGCGAGCGCGGCGCGGTGCTCGGCGACGTCGCCCTGCAGGGCGAGAACGCCGACCAGCACCTGGGGGCACCTTCATCTCGCGATCGCTCAGCACGCCCGTCCTCACCAGCCGCGCTCGGCCAAGTGCTCGCTGAGCGTGCCCATCTCGAGTCCGGCCATCGGCGTGCCCAGCCCGCGAGAGACCTTGGCCACGATCTGCGGGTCGTAATAATGAGTGGTCGCCTCCACGATCGCGCGCGCCCTTCGTGGTGGGTCCTCGCTCTTGAAGATGCCTGAACCGACGAAGACCGCCTCGGCGCCCAGTTGCATGACCAAGGCGGTGTCGGCGGGAGTGGCGATCCCGCCTGCACAGAAGAGAGGCACCGGCAGGCGCCCGGTCTCGGCCACCTCGCGCACCAGGTCGATCGGCGCGGCCAGCTCCTTGGCCAAGGCGTACCGCTCGATCGAGTCGACCTGGGTCAGCCTTCTGATGTCGCCGAAGATCGAACGGAGGTGGCGCACGGCCTCCACGATGTTCCCGGTCCCCGCCTCTCCCTTGGAGCGGATCAGCGCCGCACCCTCGGAGATCCGTCGAAGTGCCTCTCCCAGGCTCGTCGCCCCGCAGACGAAGGGCACCTTGAATCCCCACTTGTCGATGTGGTGCGCCTCGTCGGCGGGAGTGAGCACCTCGCTCTCGTCCACGTAGTCGACGCCAAGGGCCTCGAGCACCTGGGCCTCGGCGAAGTGGCCTATCCGGGCCTTGGCCATGACCGGGATGGTGACCGCGCGCTTGATCGCCTCGATCAGCGCGGGATCGCTCATCCTGGCAACACCGCCTTGCGCGCGGATGTCCGCGGGCACCCGCTCGAGCGCCATCACAGCGACGGCACCCGCGTCCTGCGCGACTCGGGCGTGCTCGTCGGTGACCACGTCCATGATCACGCCACCGCGCAGCATGTCGGCGAGGCCGCGTTTCACCGTGAACGTCCCGGTCCGGCGTTCGTCGGTCCCGGTCCGGGTTCCTTCGGCTCCGCCACGAGCTTCGTCAGACATCGATCACAGTCTACCGAACGGGACTCCGAGCTCCTTCGGCTTCGCTCACCACTCGTCGAGCGCGGCGATGCGCACGGGAGCGGCATCGAGCTCACCGACCACCTGCGAGGTGGCTGTGACGGCTACCGGTAGCGACACTGTCCACAACCAGCGGGTCGTCCGGGCGACCGCACTCCCGGCAAGCAGCGAGCGGGTGCGCGGTAGCGGCCCGCTCACCATCTCCGACAACGCCTCGCGCAGACCAGGAGGGTACCGGGTGACCGCCACGGCGAGGCGGTCCGCGTCGAACTCCCGGCCACGCCCGGCCGCCCGGTGCACCAGGGCCCCCATTCCAGGCAGGAACACCGCCAGCGGCATGAGCAACGCCGCAGACATGGTCGCCGGCGCGACGTCACCCCGCTTTACGTGAGTGAGCTCGTGGGCCAGCACCCCCTCCATGGCAACCGGGCCCAGGGCGTCTGCCAGGCCGGAGGTGAGCACGAGTGCGGCGGTTCTCGGACCACGACCGAGCGCCAGGGCGTCACGTATCTCGTCGTCCACCACCCACATCGCAGGCAGGCGAAGCCCCATACTGGCGCAAAGTCCCTCGACCAGGTTGTACGCGCCAGGCAGGTCCTCTTCGTCCGCGCGGCGAGCGTGCAACGAGCGAAGGACGAACGACGAGGCCCCGAGCCACACAGTCGCCCACAGAAAAGCTCCTGCGGCGGCACCGGCCACCAGCCCGGCCAGTGGCGCTCCCACGCCGGTAAGCACCAGCGCCACGACGCCGAACACGACAACGCCCGGAAGCGCTGCGATGGCGCGAGCTCGGCGCCGGTTGCGATGCGACGCCGCCGCAACGTCCCTCCTCTCCACGAACCCGGACGGGGTTGGCGCAGGGGCGGAACCGTGCGGCATTTCCGAGACGACTTCCGTCGCGTGTGAGGGCCTGGCCTGAGCGCGGGTGCGCGGTGCCTGTGGCGGTGTGCGCTTTGCATGCGCGGCCCCGGCTGAACGATCGGCCCTGGGCCGACGACCGGGGCCCTTCGACCTGGTACCTCGGTGACCGCCCGCGCCCTTGGATGTGCTCTCGGTATGGCGCTCGGTGCGCCCCTCGTTGCCAGATGTCTTGCGAGACCCCGTCCCGTCGGATGCTGCGACGTTGCGAGGCGCGCCGCCGCCGGGCGCAGAGCGGCTCCTGCCGCGACCTCTGCGACGCCGGCGGGAGGCTCCTCCGGACCCGGCAGCAGACGACCCTCCGGATCCGGCAGCAGACGACCCTCCGGNNGACGACCCTCCGGACCCGGCAGACCCCTCAGGTCGGAGCGATCCAGATGGTCCCGAGGCGTCTACCACCCGACTCAGCTTACGAGAGCTTCGAAGATCCCCACATACCGGGAAGCGAGCGACCGCATGGACCAGCGCTGCGCGTGCGCCAGGGCCGCGTCGAGCATCTCGGGCGCGCGCAGCCCGGTTCCGGCAGCGGCGTCCGACAAACCCCGGCTCAGGGCCCCGGCGAGGGCGACGCTGTCACCTGGAGGTACCAACAAAGCGTGACCACAGGCCACGAACGCGTAGCCCGGAAGATCGCTCGCCACCACGGCCGTGCGCGCTGCCATGGCCTCGACCAGCACCACGCCGAAGGACTCCCCCCCGAGAGCCGGCGCACACAGCAGGTCGGCGCCCGCAAGACGCGAGGCGAGCTCCTCGTCCCCTATCCTCCCCAGCCACTCGAGGCTCGGGCTTGAGCGGTGGCGCCGACGCAGGTCGTCGGTCTCGGGGCCCTCTCCCACCACCCACAGAACGCCTCGTGCGGCCGCTGTGCTCTCGCCCATCAGCCGGTCCCACGCCTCGAGCAGCACACCCAAACCCTTTCGCCGTTCGTGGCGCCCGACGAAGATGACCGTGGGACCTTCGGTGCTCCAAGGCTCAGCCTCCGAGAATCGCTCGATCTCCACTCCGTTGCCCACCACTTCGTAGAAACCGCCGATCGCCCCGGAGGCGGTCGAGGCGGCCTCGGGCGAGACGGCGCAGCGCACGTCGAGGCGCCCGGCCGCCCAGCGCGCCGCGGGCCCGAGGAACCGGTACGCGAAGCCCGCACCGGCGCGGTGGAAGGTGCCCACCTTCGGCTCGCTGCAAGCAACCAGACAGCCATATCCCGGGCCCGGTGCCAGAGGCTCATGTAGGTGCAGAACGTCGAAGTTTCCACCACGTACCGCACGTACCGCACGTACGGCCGCAAGTGGGCTGAGGGACAGCGGCGCCACAGAGCCGTTCGCCGGGACGCGTACAGACCGGCCCAGTGCCACAACGCCGTCGGGGGGAAGCCCCGGGAGGTCCAATGAGCCGTCGACGGGCGCCAGCACCACCGCCTCGTGCCCGAGAGCGCGCAGCGCGTTGGCCAGGCCCACCACTTGGCCCTGGACGCCGCCCGGTCGGCTGAGACTGTAAGGACAGAGGATCGCAATGCGCATCGTGGCTCAGCGCTCGTACCCGGGGTCGCTCGGCCAGTTCGGCTGGAAGAGGTACCACTGGTCGGGGGCGCGGCGGATGAGCGTCTCGAGGTCGGTCGCGAGCGCCTGGGTGACCCTGGTCACGTCCGCACGCAGGGAACCGGTTCGCTCGACGGCAACCGGAGGCATGATGACCGCCGTGTGGCCACGTCCGGGCCCGCTGTAGACGGCAGCCGGCAGGAGCGCGGCACCGCTGCGAAGCGCCAGGGTGGCAGGACCGCCCGGCAGCGTGGTGCGCTCTCCGAAGAACTCCACATCCACGCCGTTACCCACGATGTCACGGTCGCACAGCAGTCCCACGAGCCCTCCGGATCGAAGACAACGCAAGAGGGCTCCGCCCACCGCGGGTCCCATAGGCACGATGCTGAGGCCCATCGCCTCGCGTCGCGAGACGAACCAGTCGTAGAGCGCCCGTGGCTCCACCGGCTCGGCCACGCTCGTCATGGGGTAGCCCTTGAGCGCCAACCACGCCCCACCCCACTCCCAGGTCCCCACGTGCGGCAAGGCCATGACCACGCCGCGGCCCGCGGCCATGTGCTCTACCAGGTGCTCGAACCCGGACTCGACGACCAGACGATCGAGCACGACCTCATGTGGCACAGCCGCTAGGCGCGCACCCTCGAGCCAGTAGCGCGCGTAATTGCGAAACGCCCGCCTCGCAAAGGCTCGCTCTTCACGCTCGCTGAGCGGTCTGCCGAGCACCCGAGTCAAGTGCCGCGCGTACACCGCGCGCGCGTCGCGGCGGAACGCTGTGAGCGCCAGTCCCACGGCTGTTGCGCTTGCCCGAGCCAACGGTTCCGGCAACCAGTGCATACCGGCACCGAGACCCCGGTAAACCAGGTAGACCGCCTGCCCACGGACAGAAGAGGCCAACGAGGCGCCTTCGTCCATCAGATCGCGACGTCAGCGCAGCACTCAGATGCCGCCGGAGAAGCCGTCCGAACCGTCAGATCCGTGGGGACCCGAGTGACGGCTCGCACGCTCGTGCGCTCGCCCTCCACCTGCACGCAAACGCGCCTGGCGTCGCTCACGCCAGGTACGCGCAGTGCGGCTCGAGGGTTCACCGTCGCGCCTCGCCCACCAACGGCCGAAAGGCTCGCCGGCGCGGCGGTGAAACGCCGAGCGCACAGCGTTGCCATCGCGCTGGGCGAGGGCTTCACGCCACGCCTTCCAGCGCGAGTCCGCGCGCAGGTCGCGCCAGCGCGCCGTGCGACGCGTGGACAGCTCAGAGAGGCCCCCGGGGACCTGGGCTGCCGGTCGCAGCGAACGCTGGCGCGCACCCACCCGCGGAGGCCGCGCGGGACCTTCGGCCTCCTGCCAGGTCCTTGCGAAGCGCCCTGCAGCCGTCGCCGTCACGAGCCCCAAGAACACCCAAAGCGCCGGAACGAAGGCAACCGCGTCGACGGCTCCCGCGATGAAGCACCCACCGAGAAAGATGAACCTCTCGGCGCGTTCCATAAGACCACCGCGTGCCGACAAGCCGAGCACCTCAGCCTTCGCGCGCTCGTAGGAAATGAGAGAGGTCATCGCCAGGATGGCGAAGGGGAGGAGGACCATCGTGCCGTGGTGATGTGACGCGAGGTACCAGGCGACCCCCCCGTACATGAAGGCGTCGGCGACCCGGTCCGCCACCGAGTCAAAAAAAGCGCCGCGCACCGAAGCCGTGCCGGATGCCTTCGCCNNGGTCCGGAAGACCCGTCGGGAACAACATCACTATCCCGAGCACCAGGTGCCCCGAGCCCACGACGAACGCGGTCAGCGCGGACATGGCGAGTCCGAACACGGTCAGCACGTCGGCGTTCACCCGGGTCCGCACGAGCGTCTCGCCCACCGGCTCCGTCACACNNCCCCGGCCCGAACGAGCGCCTTGCCTACCGGTCGCGTAGTGCGGTCCACGGCTTGGCGCCAACGACCATCGAGCATCTCTCGGTTCCTCCCGACGACTTGTTCTAGCTTATCGCTGGTCCCCTGTCCGCCCACGGTTGGCTCGTCGGCGACACCTGCACGCTGCGCTCCTGACGGGCGCGACGACCGCCATTAGGCTGCCCCGCAGGGCGCCCTCGCGCCGGTGTCGCGCCGTGACGCAGCGCACGGATCGAACAAGAGATCGAGCAAAGATCGAGCAAGGGGAGGTCAGCCGGTGGCGAGCTATCCACCGTCCCGCATCCGCAACGTTGTCCTGGTGGGGCACAACGGAGCCGGGAAGACGACCGTGGCCGAAGCCCTGTTGTTCGCCACGGGGACGATCCCCCGGCAGGGCAAGGTCGACGACGGCTCCACTGTGAGCGACTTCCAGCCCGAGGAGATCAAGCGCCACATGTCGCTGTCCCTGGCGCTCACACCGGTGATCGTCGGTGACGTGAAGGTCAACCTCATCGACACCCCGGGCTACGCAGACTTCTTCTCCGAGGTGCGCGCGGCGTGCTCGGTGGCGGACCTGGCGGTGGTGGTCGTGAGCGCTGTGGAGGGGGTGGAGGCGCAAACCGAGGCGGCCTGGCAGCTCGCGACGGAGCTCGGCCTGCCCCGGCTCGTGGTCGTCAACAAGCTCGACCGTGAGCGCGCCGGGTTCGAGCGCACGCTCGCTCAGCTGCGCGACACCTTCGGCGCCGGCATCGCCCCGCTCGAGCTTCCCATCGGCGAGGAGGCTGCGTTCTGTGGCATCGCCGACCTGCTCACCGACACCGCCATCTTCTACGAGAACGGCGCATCGACCTCTGGGGCCATCCCCGACGATCTTGCCGACGCCGAGCACCAGGTGCGCGAACAACTCGTGGAAGGCATCGTCGTGGGAGACGACGCGCTCATGGAGCGATACCTCGAAGGGAACATGCCGTCGAGCGAGGAGCTCGAGGCGACGCTGGCCACGGGGGTGGCCCAGGGTCTGGTGTTCCCGGTGGTGTGCGGGTCGGCCGCGACAGGCGTGGGCATCGACCGGCTCGCCACCTTGCTGGCCGAGATCGCCCCCTCCCCCGACAAGTGCCCGCCGGCGACGGTCCGAGCCGGGGACACCAACCAGCAGGTGGCCACCGACCCCTCGGCCCAGCCCCTCGCCCGGGTGTTCAAGACCATCTCGGACCCCTACGTAGGAAAGATCTCGTTGCTCAGGGTGCTGTCGGGAACGATCCGGCCCGATACGGTTCTCACGAACCCCCGCACCCACACCGACGAGCGGCTCCACGTCCTACAGGTGCTACGCGGCCACGAAACCGAACCGGCGAGCGAGGTCCAGGCCGGGGACATCGTCGCCGTGCCCAAGCTGTCGGACACCGCCACCGGCGACACCTTGGCGCCCAAGGGATCTCCGGTCCTCGTGCCGGTCCCCGAGCCCGATCCTCCTCTCCTGGCGATGGCCATCCGACCCAAGTCCAAAGGTGACGAGGACAAGCTCATGACCGGCCTGCACCGTCTGCAGGACGAGGACCCCTCCCTCTTCGTGGAGCGCGTGGACGAGACCCACCAGACGATCCTGCGGGGGACCGGTGAAACCCACCTGGCGGTCTCCGCCGAGCGCCTCCAGCGCAAATACGGCGTCGAGCTCGAGACAGAGCAGGTGCTCGTTGCCTACCGCGAGACGATCACCAACCAGGCGGAGGCCGAAGGCAAGTACAAGAAGCAGACGGGCGGGCACGGGCAGTTCGGCGTGGCGTCGATCCGCATCGAGCCGCTCGAGCGCGGAGAAGGTTTTCATTTCGTGGACCAGGTGGTCGGGGGCGCCATCCCGAAGCAGTACATTCCTGCCGTGGAGAAGGGTGTGATCGAGGCCATGGTCCAGGGCGGCGTGCACGGCTACCCGGTGGTCGACGTGCAGGTGACCTGCTACGACGGCAAGTACCACTCGGTCGACTCCTCTGAGATGAGCTTCAAGATGGCCGGGTCGCTGGCGTTCAAAGAGGCAATGGCCGGCGCGGGTCCGGCGGTGTTGGAACCGATCTCCCGCCTCGAGGTCACGGTGCCGGCTTCGATGCAGGGAGACATCCTGGGCGACCTCAACTCACGGCGCGGACGAGTTCAAGGCACCGACACCCTCGACGGCGGCTACCAGCAGATCACCGTGCTCGTTCCCACCTCCGAGATCCAGCGTTACGCGGTCGATCTGCGCTCACTGACAGGCGGGCGTGGTCGCTTCCGGGTGGAGCACGACCACTACGACGTGCTTCCTGCCAACCTCGTCGACAAGCTGGCCAAGGCCAAGGCGAGCTAGGCGGGAAAACTACACAGGCCAAGGCGAGCTGGCACGCCTCACCGGCGGCCTGGGCGGCTCCAGCTCATAGCGCCGGCCACGCGTCTCGCAGCCGCCGCCAACTCTCGGGCAACGATTCGGGCATCACCCGCACTCCGGCGACAGAGGTCATGAAGTTCGTGTCCCCCACCCAGCGCGGCAACACGTGCA
>PLIG01000231.1 GCA_003139255.1 Acidimicrobiaceae bacterium
CTTCTGCTCGATGTGCGGGCCCAAGTTCTGCGCGATGCGGATCAGCCAGGACGTGCGGGACCTCGCAGAGTCCTCGGGAACGAGCCTCGAAGAAGTGCTGGAGCTGGGCATGCACGAGAAGTCCGAGGAGTTCCGCGCGTCGGGCTCGGAGCTGTACCGCACCCCGGCCGCCACCTGAGAGGTCCTGATCGGAGACGATCACCTGTAGAATGCTTACGTGCGACGCGGCGATGGGCCGTGAGCACGGGGTCTTCCTCACCGTTCTTCGTGTCCGTGCCACAACGGGCCTGGCAGATCACCGAGGCGGGCCCGCCCATGCGGCCGATGCACGGCCGCATTCAGTCGGCCGCCGATTGGCGGCTGCAGAGCATCGAAGCGGCGCACCTGGCGCCGCCCGACGAAGAACGAAAGCGAGAAGATCCATGACCACGACAGCCGCACGGCCGTCGCGGCTCGGTGCATCTCGTGCCCGACGAGGGCGCGCCCACGCGGATGACACGTCCGGCCGCGATGTACCGATCAGCTGCGAACCCGTCACCCCGGTGCCGTGCACCACCTTCGGCGAGCTCGGGGTAGTACCGGAGCTGATTTCAGTTCTCGAGGCCCAGGGCATCTTCACACCGTTCCCGGTCCAGGCTCTCACCATCCCCGACGGTATCGCCGGGCGTGACGTGTGCGGAAAGGCCAAGACCGGGTCGGGCAAGACGCTTGCATTCGGGTTGCCGCTTTTGATGCGCGTCGGTAGAGGCTCTGAGCGTCGGCCCCGAGCACTTGTGCTCGTGCCGACGCGCGAGCTGGCGACGCAGGTCGCCGACGTGCTCGCCACGTTCGCTTCGGCGGTCGAGCGCCGCGTCGTCGTCGTCTACGGTGGCGCTGACATTGATCGCCAGGTGAAGAAGTTGCGCAAGGGCGTCGACGTGGTGATAGCCACTCCGGGTCGTCTGATCGACCTGAGCGAGCGCGGCGAGGTGTCGGTCCGCGACGTGGAGGTGGTCGTTCTCGACGAGGCGGACCGGATGGCCGACATGGGGTTCCTGCCTCAGGTGGACTGGCTGTTGCGCCGAATCGAGCGGGCGCACCAGACGATGCTCTTTTCGGCGACCCTCGACCACGACGTCAATCGGCTCGTGCGCAGGCACCTGAGCGACCCCGTTCGACACGAGGTCGCCTCGCCTGTCGCGACGGTCGAGTCGATGGAGCACCGCTTCCTACACGTCCACCAGATGGACAAGATGAAGGTGACGGCCGCCATATGCCGAGGCGCGTCGAAGACGCTCGTGTTCGTGCGCACCAAACGTGGCGCGGACCGCCTCGTCACACAACTCGAGCGCGAATGCGTTGCAGCCAGCGCCATTCACGGCGACCTGCCCCAGTCCGGTCGGGAGAAGGCTCTCATCGGTTTCGAACAGGGGCGTGTCGCTGTCCTCGTGGCCACCGACGTCGCCGNNAGGCCTACCTGCACCGCTCGGGGCGCACGGCGCGAGCCGGGGGTACCGGGGTGGTGGCGACCCTCGTGCTTTGGGACCAGGTTCTCGATGTCGAGCGGATCCAGAAGCGGCTCGGTCTTCAAGCGCCGATAGTGGAGATCTTTTCGAATGACCCGAGGCTCGCGGACCTGACCGGCTGGGTCCCCGACGATTCGGCGGCCTGAGGCTTCAGCGGTCNNTGAGGGCTCCGGTTAGGATCGTTGCCATGGCCGACGAGCACGACCGGCCGGCCATCACCCTCGACGACGCGGTGGGGGTGGAACGCGTGCTGGTGGTGACGGCCCATCCGGACGACGTGGACTTCGGTGTGGCAGGGTCGGTGGTGGTCTGGGTCAATGCCGGCGTAGAGGTCACCTACTGCGTAGTCACCGACGGTGATGCGGGAGGATCGGACCGGTCGGTCCCGCGTGCGGAGATGGCCATGTTGAGACGCGAGGAGCAACGCGCCGCGGCAGCCGAGGTCGGAGTGAGAAGCGTCACTTTTCTCGGGTACTCCGACGGGAGGCTCACCGCGAGCTTCGAGCTGCGTCGCGACCTGAGCCGGGTCCTCCGTCAGGTGCGCCCCGATCGGCTCGTGTGCCAGTCGCCCGAACGGCACTGGGACCGAATCGGTGCCAGCCATCCCGACCACCTGGTCGCCGGCGAGGCCGCGGTTTGCGCCGCGTACCCCGACGCCCGCAACCCTTTCGCCCATCCCGAGCTCCTGGAGGAGGGTCTCGAGCCGTTCTCGGTGAGAGAGCTGTGGCTCATGGCGGCGCCGCGCTCGAACCGGGCGGTGGACATCACCGACGTGTTCGAGGTGAAGCTGGCCGCGCTACGTCGTCACCGGAGCCAGGTGGGAGAAGGCGAATGGTTGGACGAGCGGTTACGTGGATGGTTCGGCGAAGGAGCGCGCCTCGCTGGGCTCGAAGAAGGTCGCCTCGCCGAGACGTTCCAAGTCGTGGAGATGCCCGTGGTGGGCACTTCGTGATTTGCTCGCCGACCTGAGAGAGCCTTCAGCCGGCGCCGCTGCCTCAGAGCCAGTGGACGTCGTCGTCGACCCGGTCGGTGACGCGCTCGCAGGTCGGGCAGAACCAACGTGCTTCGAGCGGCGTGCCGCAGGCGCGATGGCGCGGCCCTTCCACCTCACCTCCTGAGGAGCGCGCTCCCCACCGGGTGAGGAGCCGAAGGGCCCCCGCGAGCTCACGACCTGCGTCGCTTACCTGGTACTCGAGCCGTGGAGGGCGATCCGAGTAGGGGACTGCGATCACGATCCCCTCGCGCTCCAGTCGACGAAGGCGCGCCGTGAGCACGTTCGGCGCCAGTCCCGGGATCGCTTCTTGTAGGTCGGAGAACCGCCGGGGCCCCTCCAAGAGCGCGTCGACCACCAGAAGGGTCCACCGATCACCGACCAGGCTCATGGCGAGGTCGAGCCCGGTGTTGGGAACCTCACCACCTTCGGCGGCCGGCGCCGTCGGCCCAGCGCGGCGGCCATCTTCACGTCCCTGGAGGGTTGGGTCCACTCCGTTCTCCGAGATCACAGCTTCATCCTCATCATCCTCGCACGACTACCCGGAACCCCGGCGGGGTGGGTCCTCCTCTGGGAACCCGTCGACCACATGACGCTTCCGCGGAGGTGCCGGACAGGAGCCCACGACACGACACCCACCGGCATGCGCGCCTGAGACGGGGGTATGCAAGCTTCTAACTTGCAAGTGACTAATGAGACCGACAGGCATCCCTCAGAACTAGTCGGCGCAGGAGAGATACGGAGGTGGCAGGGACATGGGGTCAGCTTTCGAGGGGCTTACCAAGGAAGTCGCAGAGGTGGTGGAGGCGGTGTCAGCGTCCGTGGTCGGCGTCGGCACAGGAGGCAGCGGCGTGGTCATGGGTGAGGGGCTGGTGGTCACCAACGCCCACAACCTGCGCGGCGAAGAGGTCATCGTCACCTTCAGCGACGGCAGACGCGCTGCGGCTGCGATCGCGGGCCTGGACGCCGAGGGTGACCTCACCGTCGTGTCCGTCGACACGGGGGGTGCACCGACACTGCAGTGGGGCGAGCGCTCGGCGCGCCTGGGGGAGATGGTGCTGGCGCTTGCTAACCCCGGCGGGCGCGGCATGCGGGTCGGCGTCGGGTTCGTCTCCGCGCTCGACGTGGCTTTTCGGGGCCCGGGTGGGAGAAGGATCTCCGGCGCGATCGAGCACACGGCCCCGTTAACGCGAGGTTCCTCGGGAGGGCCGCTCGTCGATGGAGACGGCCGACTCCTGGGCATCGACACTCACCGGGCTGGCGACGGCTTCTACCTTGCAGTGCAGGCAGGCGAGGAGTTGCGCGGCCGATTCGACGCCCTCGCCCGCGGCGAGTCGCCGCGCCGGGCGCGCCTCGGGGTCGCGCTGGCGCCTCCGCGCGTGGCGCGCAGGCTGCGGAGGTCGGTGGGGTTGCCCGAGCGAGACGGGTTGCTCGTCCATGCGGTCGAGACGGGAGGGCCGGCCGACCGAGCGGGGATCCGGCACGGGGATCTGATCGTGGCGGCCGCCGGGGCACCGGTGACGTCGGTCGACGAACTGGCAGCTTCTGTGGAGGTGAGCGAGGACGGTGGATCGATCGACCTCGGCGTGGTGCGCGGGGTCGAAGAGATTGCCGTGGTCATCGACCTTCGCGGCGGCGGGACCGCTGACGAAGGCAGGGTGTGATGGGGCTCCCCGGTGCATCTTCTCTTGCGCACGGCGCCGTCCTCGACGCGTACTCGCGAACAGTCACAGCGGTCGCCGACCGGCTGCTCCCCCGGCTGGCGCGTTAGCTCGCCAGGCGGCGCAACACGTAGGGGAGGATTCCGCCGTGGCGGAAGTACTCGGCCTCCATGGGGGTGTCGATCCGGACGCGAGCTGTGAATTCCACGTCGTCGGCTCGCACCGTGACCTCCTTCGGCACCTCGCCCTCCCTCTCGCTGGACGCGCCGAGTCCCCTCACGTCGACCTGCTCCTCACCGGTGAGGCCGAGGCTCGCCACGGACTGACCCTCTTCGAATTGGAGCGGCAGGATGCCCATGCCGAGGAGGTTGGAGCGATGGATGCGCTCGAAGCTCTCGGCGACGACCGCTCGCACGCCGAGCAGAGCAGGTCCCTTCGCCGCCCAGTCACGAGACGACCCTGAGCCGTACTCGCCACCCGCCAGCACCACGAGGGGAACTCCTTCGGCTTGGTAACGCATGGCCGCCTCGTAGACGCTCATCTGTTCGCCGTCGGGGAGATGCCGCGTAACCCCGCCCTCGGTTCCCGGCACCAGCAGGTTGCGCAGGCGGACGTTGGCG
>PLIG01000069.1 GCA_003139255.1 Acidimicrobiaceae bacterium
GGGTCTCGAAAGAATCCTGACACGCCTGATCAATGACGAGCTTCTCGATCCAGCACAGATCGCAGTGCTTTCGACGAGTCGGGACGAGATCGAGAAGCTTCGGGGTGCCGAGATCGCCGGAACGGTGTTGGGTGACGAGCTGGGCGATCGTTCGGTCCTGATTGAGACTGTGCATAGATTCAAGGGTCTAGAGGCAGACGTAGTGATTCTCTTGCTTCATGACGGCGAGGAGCAGGATGTCAAGCGCCTTGCGTATGTAGGCATGAGTCGCGCTCGCGCGCTATTGGTTCTCATCGCGTCGAAAGCAATGTTCGACGTGATTCGATGGGCGTGATGCCGAATGCCATTGAGGAGCGGAGGACTATCTCGCGCTCCCCCTCCGGTGAAGGCGCCTCGGAGGTGCCAAGATCAACCAGTGAGCTCAAAGAAGAAGCCCGCCTACCAAGACGTTCCAGATTCATCGATCCGAGTCGATGCATGGCGGCGCGGATATCTGACGGCCCTCGAGTTCCTCCGGATCCAGGCCTGGAAGTCCGCTAATGGCTCATTAGCCCAGCTCACCCTCTACACCGAGAGCGAGTTCGAGGACGTGACGAAGGGAGTGATGGCTGTCATCTCACGTTGGCGAACCATGGGCGCGCCCGCCCCGCAGGACAACGGCGGCTGGGCTCAGTGGAAGGTCGACGCCGGCAAGGCCCTCGACGGCGATAACTCGTCGCCGGGACTGTGCTGGTTCACGGGACTACGCCATGCTCGTGCCTCGGCAATCCTGNNGTGTCGTCTTCGGCGCGGCGAGCCGGACTCAAGACCACCCCTACGAAAAGGTGAGCAACCGCATCGACGTCTACGAGTCTTATGCTCGCCAGCTCGTCACCGCCGGCCGCGCGGCGTGGGATTCCAATCCTCCCACCATGAGTATCCACGACCTTGACCAACGCGCTATGAACGTCGGGAAGGATCAGAAGACTGAACTCCGCGCCCGCTCAGTCGATGGCATTACTACCGTCNNACCTTGCCCTGACCTGACCACCGAGAAATGTGGCGACGCCTCAGGTCAGGTCTGCCTCGCAGTCCCGACACATGCCGGCACCGGACCGGGCTGGCTTGATCATCTGGCATTTGGGGCACAGTGGATTGTTCACGGGGTGACTACAGCCACAACGCCCGCACTCGGGACAACGCCGGCCCTTGCACTTGTAGCACCAGCCAACGTCGCGCTCGACACCGGGGTGCCATNNTTATCGACAAGCTGCCATCGCTCGGCTTCGAACTGAGCACGCCGATCGCCAGCCCGTCGTGGACCGGCAGGGTGTCGCAAAACATGGATCGGGCGTACCCAAGACCGAAGCGGTACTGCTCGGGCAGTGCGGTCTGTCGCAGATTCATGCCCCGCGCCAGCGGTCCGTCGGGATCGAGCCGACTCTCCCTCGGCCACCAGGCAGAATCGAGCCGGGATGAGGAAGCACAGAACGCCACTGTCTCGCCGTCTCGCAGTAGGACCACCGCGCCAGCCGTGGGCATGACTTCGGCAACCCGGACAGCGACGGCCTCCCACGAAGCCGTCGCCNNCGTAAGGAGGGCATCCGGTACCAGGAGCTTGCCGGCAAAGCGGTGACAGATCGCCTCTTCGGTCTGGATGGCCCCGCCGGTGCTGGCGCCCAACACGTCGACGTCGTCGAGCAGCGTGTCCGCCACCGTCATCAGAAGGTGGTGGCCAAGTTCGGGGAGGATGGTGAAGCGAATCCGGGCTTCGTGAACGTCGTCGGCGTAGATAATCCATGGGCGGCTCGGATCGATCTGGCTGTCGTAGTAGCCATCGGTGGCGCACTGGCCCCTGGCCACCCGTCTACTGGGCAAAGGTTGGAAGCCGATCGGACCGAAGTAGAGCTCGATCGCCGTGGCTGGGTCTTCGCTCCGCAGGTCCGCCCAGATGTCGTCGGTGAGGCGGGCCAGTAGAGCACTCACGATGGATTCAAGGGTGGGTGCACGAGCCCGGCCGGCCTCCATGAACAGAGCTACCGCTTCTTGAGGATCAGGGAGTAAGCATCGAGGATGCGCCGCCAGTCCTCCTCCGTCGGCTCGCCGCTACTGCGCTGCGGCGAGGAGGCCATGCCCACCAGCAGCTTCTCGCGCATGGCGTCCACGGACTCGCCCTGCCGGTCGGCCAGCTCAGCCACAGTCTCCTGGAAGTCGGGGGAGCGGGAGAACTGGAGGAGTGACGCCGGAGCTGACGCCAACACTGCGTCGAGGCCAACGTGGGCAACGACTCCGTCGGCGACCAGGCTGGCGAGTGGCAGGTCCAGCGCCCGGGCCAAGGCCTGGAGGGCGTCCAAAGTCGGGTTACCCCGTCCCCGTTCCAGGTTGGAGACGTAGGACAATGACAAACCGGACTGTTCGGCCACGTCGGCCAAGGTGCGCCCCAGCGCCACGCGCCGAGCCCGTAGTCGCTGACCGATCGTCTCACTCTCGTTAGCCATGGTGTTTATCCTACAGAGATAGCGACCGCGCACGAGTATCCTGACGGTGCTATCCTGTGAGAAGAACTAGATGTACTGGTTCTCCCGGCAGGAGCCGGGCACTCAGAAGAGGAGGCACTCGATCAACACAGCTGGTCTGCCAGCATCCACCACAGACGAACACATGTTCGCTAGGCTGTTCCCAACCAGGAGTTTGACTGTCACACCTCCGGTGCAAGCTGACTCCGATCTCCCTTGCGCACCAGGAGGTGCCATCTATGACTACGCAGTTTGAAGGAGCCAAGATCACCGAGCAGGGCGTGACGTTCGGCATCGTGATCGTCAAGCGCCACGTTCTCCACAGCTCGCAGGAGCAGATCAGCGCCCGCGCCCTCGGCACCCAGGCCTTCGGTCCCATCCCGATCATCCTGATGGTTCAGGACGGCCGCGGCGTACCCACCTACCAGGGACGCCCCGACATCGTCCGGTTCCTGAGCAACGTCTTCGTCCAGCAGATCCCCTGGCAGCGCTACACGCTGACCGCGGCCTAAGGCGGGACACATGGCATCCAAGAGCAGTAGCAAGGGCCCGGGTGGCATCCCGTGGGCCGTCGTCGTTCCAGTAGTTCACGCCGTCGTCGATCTCGCCACCCACGCCAGCTGCCCGGCGTGCGGTAACCAGGTGGTGCTGTACGTCTGCGTCAACTGCAAGAAGCCGGTCTGGCCCCATCGGGGTCCGGCCGCCGCGTGAACCACAAAGAGAGGAGCTGATCGAAGTGGCCAAGAACACTGGAGAGGGTCACCGCGAGGGTGAGGTCCGTGACCGAAGCCAGGTCTACAACCCCGTGACCAAGAAATGGACGAAGCGAGATAGCGACACCGGCGAGTTCATGGACGTCAAAGAGGACGGCGAGCCCTTCAAGGGCGTCCGCAAGGAGCGCTGATGGGCGCAACTGTGCACCACCTGGATTACTACCCCTGAGGAGGGCGCTGTGACAAGCAATGAGACGGTCTCGGACGCTGAGGAGCGCCGCGAGCACGAGATCAGCATCATCGTCGACGGCCAGAAGAAGACCGTCCCGTCCGACATCGTGAGCTACATCGAGGTCGTGGAACTTGCGTACCCCAGTGATGCCCACGACCCGAAGTACAACTTCACGGTGACATACCGCCATGCCGACCAAGAACCCCACCACGGAACCTTGGTCGCGGGTCAGACGGTGCGGGTGAAGAAGGAGGGGACCGTATTCAATGTCACCCGCACGATTAAGTCGTAGCCCGGACCTCCAGCGGCTGCGAAACGAGGGATACGAGGTCTCCGTTACAGAGCGCGGCCACCTCGTCGTAGATCACGTCCCCTACGTGGAGAGCAACCGGGAGGTGATGTACGCCCGGCTCGTGTCAAAACTCACCATGGCGGGAGAGGTGACAAGCACACCCGTGGCAGATCACGTGGTGTTCTGGACAGGCCAAACGCCGTGCGACCAGCACGGTGTACCCCTAGCCAACATGGTCAACGAGGGACGAAGTGAGCTCGAGCCGGGTCTAGTTGCTCAGTGCAGCTTCTCTTGCAAGCCGTCGAGCCCGTACGCCGATTACTTCGAGAAGATGACGACGTACGTCGCCATGCTGGAGGGCCCTGCCCAAGTCGTCGACCCGGCGGCAACGTCTCGGACCTACAAGGTGGTCGAAGACGACGATGCCGAATCCCCGTTCGTCTATCCGGATACCGCGTCGAGCCGCGCCGGCGTCGTCACCCTGATGGACCGGTTTCGGGGTCAGCGACTCGCAATTGTCGGTCTGGGCGGAACCGGCTCCTACATCCTCGATCTGGTGGCGAAGACTCCGGTCGCAGAGGTCCACCTCTTCGATGGTGATGCATTCCTGTCCCACAACGCATTTCGAGCGCCGGGGGCAGCGTCGGTGGCGCAGCTCAACGAGCAGCCAACCAAGGTCGCCTACCTCACTGCCGTCTACTCCGTAATGAAGCGAGGGATCAAGGCGCATCCTTACGCCATCAGCGACACGAACGTGGAGGAACTGCGCGGGCTTGATTTCGTCTTCCTCAGCATGGAAGGCGGATCCGTGAAGTGGCGCATCATGACTCGGTTGGCGGAGTGGGACGTGCCCTTCATCGATGTGGGGCTGGGGCTCAAGAAAGGTGACCAGGGACTCACCGGCATCCTCACGGTGACGACCAGCACCACAGCTCATAGAGACCACATCGCGAAGCGGGTCGACTTCAGCGACCCTGGCCCCGATGACATCTACGATGACAACATCCAGATCGCCAGTCTGAACGCTCTCAACGCCGCCCTCGCGGTGATCAAGTGGAAGAAATGGTCCGG
>PLIG01000090.1 GCA_003139255.1 Acidimicrobiaceae bacterium
CGGCCGCGACTACACGAAACGTAGGTTGCTTCTTCTTGCCCATCCGCATGAGCCGGAGCTTCACGGACATCGCCTGTCTCCTGCCTTCTATCTTTCTGGCGCCTTCGGCGCCTTCGGCGCCCTCGGACGACCGGCGAAGTCTACCGGCGTCCGGACCCACCTGATTTGGGGGTGACCCGACCACCCTTCCTCTTCTTGTTCTTGCCCTGTTTGGTGCCCTGGCTCCTGACACCGCCCCCCGCCGTATCGTTCGAGGCGGTTCCCGGCAGGGGAGCATGCCCCGGCACGCCCGAGGTCAGGGTGCGCGGCATGGCCCCCGGCGGGTCCTGCGCTCCGAACTCCGAGATGCCGAGCAGATCCTGTCCCGCCAACTGCTTGCTCAAGGCGTCGGAAGCCGCTCCTGCTCGGCCACCCCCCAGCATGCCCTTCAGCATTCCCGGAGAGCGCATCAGCTTCTGGGCTCCACAGAACTGCCGCAGAAGCTGGTTGACCTTCTGGGTGGTGGTACCACTTCCTCGGGCGATGCGCACTCGTCGCGAGCCGTCGACGATCGCGGGCTCGGCGCGCTCGGGCGGTGTCATTGAACGGATGATCGCCTCTACCTGGGATACCTGTCCGTCGTCAACGGCCGCGCTCGCCTGCCTCAGCTCCTTTCCCAATCCCGGCATGAGAGAGAGGATGCCCCCGAGAGGGCCCAACTTCTTAACCTGCTGGAGCTGGGAGAGAAAGTCCTCGAGGGTGAAGCGGCCCTCCAATAATCGCGCCGCGCTCTGCTCGGCCAGGTCACGGTCGAGCTCGCGTTCGGCCTGCTCGATCAAACTGAGCACGTCCCCCATCCCGAGAATGCGGCTGGCCATACGGTCCGGGTGGAACTGGTCGAAGTCCGCCAAGCGCTCGCCAGTGGAGGCGAATGCGATCGGCCTGCCTACGACCTGTTTCACGCTCAGCGCGGCCCCGCCGCGGGCGTCGCTGTCGAGCTTCGTAAGGATCACGCCGTCGAGCTCCAGAGCAGCGTGGAACGCGCCGGCCGTGGCGACGGCGTCCTGTCCGGTCATTGCGTCGATCACGAGGAAGGTCAGGTGGGGCACCACCGCCGACGAGATCCGTCGCACCTCGTCCATGAGCGCCTTGTCGATCGCGAGGCGCCCGGCGGTGTCCAGGACCAGTACGTCTCGCCCGGTGCGACGGGCTTCCTCCAGGCCCGCTGCTGCGACAGCCACCGGGTCGGTGGGCTCGCTGAACACCGGCACCCCTGCCTGCGCGCCCAGGATGCGTAGCTGCTCCACGGCGGCGGGACGTTGGAGGTCGGCGCCCACGAGCATCGGGTTGCGTCCCTGGCGCCGGTACCACTGTGCGAGCTTGGCTGCCGTGGTCGTCTTGCCCGATCCCTGAAGGCCAGCGAGGAGGACAACGGTAGGGGGAGCAGACGCGTATGTGATACGTAGGGTCTCACCCCCCAGGACTGACACCAGCTCTTCGTGGACGGCCTTCACGACCTGCTGGCCAGGGCTCAGACTCCTCGAGAGGTCCTGATCGAGGGCTCGGGCGCGCACCGAGTCGACAAACGCCCTCGCCACGCCCACATCCACGTCGGCTTCAAGAAGGGCTGTGCGGATCTCGCGAAGCGCCTCGTCGACGTCGCCCTCGCTGAGACGTCCGCGGCTTCGCAGGCGCCCGAGGACTCCCTCGAGGCGGTCAGAAAGCGCGTCGAACATGGCCTCTGAGGCTACCGGAGGCGCTTGCCTCTCGACCGAACAGGGCGTCGACGATCAATCGAACAGGGCGTTCACGAACTCATCGGCGTCGAAGGGCACAAGGTCATCGGCGCCCTCACCGATCCCGACAAGCTTGACCGGCAGCCCGAGCTCACGCTGGATCGCCACCACGATCCCGCCCTTGGCGGTCCCGTCGAGCTTCGTCAACACCACACCTGTCACCCCCACGGCTTGAGTGAACTGTCTTGCCTGGGCCAGCCCGTTCTGACCAGTGGTGGCATCGAGGACCAGGAGCACTTCGGTCACACGTCCCGGCGGCCGGTCTGCCACCCTGCAAATCTTCTTGAGCTCCTCGACCAGGTTCACCTTCGTGTGAAGACGCCCTGCGGTGTCAGCGAGGACCAGGTCGTCTCCCCGTGCCACCGCCCGCCTCACCGCGTCGTAGACGACAGCGCTCGGATCTCCTCCTTCGGCGCCGCGCACGATCGGTACCCCGATGCGTTCGGCCCATACTGCGAGCTGCTCGGCAGCCGCAGCACGGAAAGTATCGCCCGCCGCCAGAACCACCGAGCGGCCCTCGGCCACCTGATGGCGGGCGACCTTGCCGATAGTCGTGGTCTTCCCGACCCCGTTCACGCCGACGAACAGCCACACCTCGGCCATGTGACCCGAGGTTCGCGCGTTCGTGTCGTCTTGCGACAGGGTGGCGTCGTCTGCCGTGTGCGTTCGGGCCACTTCCTCCACCTGTTTGGCCTTGTCAACTTCTGCGTCCACCACGGGGACGCCGCCGAGCGAACCTGCGCCCACGACCCTCTGTGCTCCCGCGCCGTCTCGCCGCGCGTCAGTGCTGTCAGCCACCACCGCGCCCACACCCTCCTCCGGCTGGGCGCCGAGACCGTCGACGCGCTCATTCATCGCGTTATTAGACTGCAGGGTCGCGCGCAAGTCGTCGCGCAGTGCTTGGAGCACCGCGTCCGGCCCCCGCAGCTCCCGACTGTGCACCCGCGCACGCAGGTCCCCGAGCAGCGCAGTCGTGGTCGACACACCAACGTCTGCGCGCAGGAGAGCCTCTTCGAGCTCTTCCCACGTCTGCTCGTCGACCGACGCCCTTGCCCGCAGCGCTCGCACATAGCCAGAGAAGAGCCCGCGCGTCTTGCCCATCCGATCGCGAAGCGCCGGAGGTGCGGCGGTCGCATCGCCGACCACCAACCCGATGTTCGTGGCCCCGCCCCCGGAGGTTTCAGGCTGCCGCTCTGTCGGTGCCGGCTCTGTCGGTGCCGGCTCCGTCTGCTGGGGTTGTGTCAGTGCGAGGGGCTGCGGCGCCGGCCGGCCTCCAGCACCACGGGCGCGGTTCGTGCCGGCCCGGGGCGTGCGGCGTCGGGAGTAGACAGCAGCACCGATGACGATCACCGCGATCGCCACGACGACGAGCACTATCCAAAGGGCGGTCATGGCCCGCAAAGCCTACGGCGTGTCGCTCACGCGCTGATCGGAGCGACTTCGTCCTCGGGAACCTGGCGGCTCACCTTCTGGCTGACCACCTTCGACGAACCCCCGGGCATCATCGTGACGCCGTAGAGGGCGTCGGCGGCCTCCATGGTCCGCTTCTGGTGGCTCACGATTATCAACTGGGCTTCGCCGCGGAACTCGTGCAACAAGTCCAGGAACCGGTGCAGGTTCACGTCGTCGAGAGAAGCTTCGACTTCGTCGAGCAGGTAGAACGGCGATGGGCGGCTACGGAACACGGCAAACAAGAAGGCGAGCGCAACCAGCGAACGTTCACCGCCTGACAACAGCGATAGTTGGCGCACGTTCTTGCCTGCCGGGCGCGCTTCGACGTCGACCCCGGTGTCTAGGAGGTCGGACGGTTCAGTGAGGACGAGACGTCCCGTCGAACCCGGGAACAGCGTCGACATCAAAACCTGGAAGTGCTCGTTCACGTCAGCGAATGCTTCTGCGAATACCCGCACGATCTCTTCGTCGACCGCCCGAACTACTTGGTGCAGCTCGCGCCGGGCGCGACGCACATCGTCGACCTGCTCTTCGAGGAACCGATACCGCTCCTCGAGGTTCCCGAGCTCCTCCAGGGCCAAGGGGTTGATCGCTCCGAGAGCGGCCACTTCGGCCTCGAGCGCCGTGGCGCGCGTGCGGGCGTCGGTTCCCTCGGGCAACACCGGGCACGGGACCCCGGTGGCCTGCTCGGGCTCGCAGCCCAGCTCCCGTCGCAGCGCCTCGGTGGCGGCCTCGTAACGGACCCCGACCTCGGCGAGCTCGAGCTCGAGACGCTGCAGGCGCTCACGTATTTTCGCTAGACGGTCGTCGGCCTCCGATCGCTCGTGGCGAAGGGTGTCGAGCCTTGCCCCGCCTGTACGAACCTCGTCGAGATGGCGGGCTCGGCGTTCGCGTACTCGCTCGAGCAGCGTGGCCAGGCGCGCGGCGCACCCGACAACCGTGGCCTCGAGACGGTCGACGCTGTGAGCGTCGGCCTCGAGACGGCGCCGACGCTCACTTGCCTGGGCACGTTCCGCGCTGTGCCCGGCCAGCCGGCGATCCGCCTCAGCCAGGCGACCGCTTAGCACCGAACGGCGCTCCGCGAAGGCTGCCGCCTTCATCTCGAGGTCGCGCCGCATCGCAGCCACCTGCATCCCTCTCTTCTCCAACCGCCGCCGAGTGGTCTCGGCCNNGCCAGGGTCTGCGCAACGACAAGCGCGCCGTGAGCGCGCTCAACGGCGAGAGCGCAGTCGGCCGCCTGGCGACGGGTCTTCTCGGCAGCGACGGCCGTGTCTGGAACAGATCCCGAGATGACCCACCCTGAGCGGGAGAACCGGTCGCCCGCAGCGTCCACTACGAGCATCTCGGGAACTTCGAGTGCTACTTCAAGGGCTTGCTCCCATCCGCCAGCCACGTAGAGCACGTCCTCGAGCAACCGGTCCAAGAGCCTGTCCACAGCGGCAGACCTCGCACGGACGTGCTCACGCAACTTCACCGATCCCGTGGGCAGCCCGACGGCCCGATCCTCATAACGAGGACCGGGTTCAGCGCGCCCCGGCGCGCTGGCCACGGCGAAGACGATCCCGGTTGCACCGGCCGCTGCCAGAGATCCAAGGGCCGCTCGCGCTGGTTCATCACCTTCCACCACCACGGCGGTGAGGGCCGCGCCCACTGCTGCCTCCAGGGCAAGCTGAAAACCGCCGTCCACCTCCACGAGCTCTCCCAAACCACCGAGAACGCCCGAACAACCCGAAAGCATCTCTGCCGCAGCCGCCCCACGCATCTCCTCGGCAGCCCGTTCAAGCACCTCGGCTCGCTCCTCCAGGCGGTGACGGCGAAGCTCGACTTCTCGCAACGCGTCCTGGGCCGTCCGCACAGCGGCCAGGTCGCCGGATTCGGACTCAGAAGCGGTCACCTCGCCAGCCAGGTCCTGCTCGGCACGCTCGGTGTCTGCAGCCAGGGGCGCAAGAGCCTCCTCTTCTCCTTGCAGGGTCTCCAGGTCGCTCGCCAACCGGGCGGCGTCGGCCTCCAGCGTCGATACCACGTCGGCCCCGGTGGCCACCTCGAGGGCCATCGCCACCGAACGACGCCGCTCGGAAAGAACGCCGGTGAGCCCACGACAGCGCTCCAAGAGCGCCTGGGCGCGAGTCAGGGCGACTACGAGGTCCTCCTCGCGACGTGACGCCAGCTCCGAGGCGGCTCGATCGGCCGCCGCGTCGATCTCGGCGATGGAACGACGAAGCGCCGCCTCGTCCTCGCAGATCAGCTCACGCTCCGCCGCAGCGGAGCGCCCGCGGTCGTCCAGGGAGGCCATCTCGCGGCCCACGAGGTAGAGCCGCAGGGCCCGCAGCTCATCGGCGAGGGCCCCATGGGAGCGCGCGGCGGCCGCCTGTCGCTCGAGGGGACGCATCTGGCGCCGCACCTCGCGCAGCAGGTCCGCCAGGCGCTCCAGGTTCTCCTCGGTGACCGCCAGCCGGCGCTCGGCTCGCTCTCGGCGGCGCCGGTGCTTGAGCACTCCGGCCGCCTCCTCGATAACCGCCCGGCGGTCCTCTGGTCGCGCGTTCAAGATCGCGTCGAGCTGGCCTTGGCCCACGATCACGTGCTGCTGGCGGC
>PLIG01000138.1 GCA_003139255.1 Acidimicrobiaceae bacterium
GAGGGCATTCGAGAGCACCATTGGGCTACTCAAACCGCCTGGATGACCCACCGGCCGACCGAGCAGGATGTAGCCCTCAGTGAGCGCGATCCGAGAGCCGTTCGAGATCGGCGTCATGGTTCGCCCTCGCCGATCTCGCTTCGATCCAGGCGACGGCTTTGAGCTCCGCCGTCATCCTCTGCTGCAGGGGCAAGGGTATTATCCTTGTCAGGCATGCCCTGACAGAGCAAGGTAGTTCCTGACACATGGGAGATGCCATGCCTGTCTCGAAAGAAGAAGCAGCAATCGCCGTTTGCTCGTTTTGCCTAAAGCCCAACACGGAGGTCAAGGCCCTGGTCGCCGGACCGGGCGTCTTCATCTGCGATGGCTGCGTCGCCTCATGCCGTCGGGTGATCGAGCAGAAGCCAAAGGCCACGAATCACATCGCGTCCTGGGAACAGGAAGCCTCCCTAGACGGCGTACTCACCAACCTTCCACGTATCGCACTGGCGGGATCCCAAGTCGAGCAGAACCTGGTGGCATGGGTTCGCAGAGCTCGATATTTAGGAGCGACCTGGGCTCGAGTCGGTGAGTCGCTGGGCATGACGCGACAGTCGGCGTGGGAGAGATTTTCCGGAGAAGAGTAGGGATTTTCAGTCACACCCGACGCGCCCCTAATGTCGCCGACGACACAGCCGTCATCGTGCCCCAGATCGCCGGGTTTAGTCAGAGAGGGTGGATGGGATTTTCGGCTCTCACACCACTGCCCGGCTTGATACCGAGTACGAACTTCGCCCCTTGTCTCCCTGAGTACTTCGCTGGGCCCCGTCGCGCACTCGAATGAGCCGTTCCATGGGCCGGCTTCCTGCCATCGATGTATGGCGCAGATGCCGCTTGCCACAGGTCATGCAACGAAGAGCGTCTTGCGTTGGTGCTTCAGGCTGCCCAGGCGACGGACGACCTCCTCCACGCTGAGGTCGTCGCGTCCACGGACGCGCGACGCGAGGATGTCGAGTCGCAATTCCTCACGGTTGCGCAGCCGCACCCGTTCGGCCTTAGGTCTCCGCCTAAGGGCCCGGTTGAACGCCGCGTTCGCCGCACGGGGACTGTCGAGCTCGAGGATCCCCGCGATGCCGACAAAGGACCGGCACTGATCGCGCAGTACCAGAGCCTGCTCGTCACAATCCATGTCTTTACTCATAGTCCCTCACTCTTCCAAGAACACAGCGCTGCGGGCGGCAAGCCGGCCGGGACCCAGTGCATGCTGGTCAAAGCGGCCGAATCTGGTTGGTTCGCGAGCCGTTGGCTCGAGTTTCGGTGTCGAATGTGATGGGCTGGCCTACCACCAGCTCTTGGTCGTTGGAACCCTCAGTACACGAGAAGTCCAACATGGCTAGATCCTTTCGCTGACCCTCGAGCAACTTGGCTGTTGACGACAGTCGAGCCTGGATGTCTGTGATCATCCTACCCTAGTTTCAGAAGACTAGCAATTGATTTCTGGAAGTATTTGGCTATACTTGTTACATGGCCGAGTGGAGCTTCCTCACCAACCATGCCCGAGCCCTCGTCTGCATCGCGCATGACCCCGGGGTGCGCTTACGTGACATCGGCGCGACGCTCGGCATCACCGAGCGCAGCGCCTTTGGCATTGTCACCGAGCTGACCGCAGCCGGCTACGTCGTGAAGGACAAAAACGGCCGTCGCAATCGCTACCGCATCCAGGCCCATTTGCCCCTGCGAGAAGCCGTCGGTCAAGAGCGGACAATTGGTGAGGTGCTGGGACTATTCGTGGACACCGGAGCTCGTAAGTGACCCGGGGGGCGGGGGTGACCCGGGTGGGAGGGTCGTTGCCGAGGTGAGCAACCACAGCGCCCCGATACGTCGGGTGTGATCGTCACGTGGCCGCTCTCCGCAAGATCGCAACGATCGCCTGAGAAACTGCCTCCTTCGTGATTTCCGGCAGCTGCCATGAGCGGGCACGACCGCTTGTGTGGGTGCCGACGCCCTGCCACATGTCCCCCTCCGGAACCTCCACCTGCCCCTTCGCCGCGTCGGCGTCGAGCTGGAGGTAGGGATGGCGGTCCTGACGGGGGGATCGATAAGTTTCGCCTTCCAGGGACATCCACAGCGTAAGCCTGGGAGTCGCGCCAAGCGATCCGCCCTGCTCTTGGATCAGCTTCCATCGTCGGCCGCACCTCCTGCTCGCAGACCGCTGCGAAGCCTTCGAGGAACTCGACCCGTTGCGTGTCCCGTTCGGCACTGTCCTCAGCCAACTGCCGCTGACTTCGGGATCGCCTTTGGAGGATCTCGTCGATCTCCGCCAGCGGATCATCCGTGGCGGATGACCTTGGGGCCGGTGGCGGGTCGGTAGTCATGTCACCTCACCCCGGAACGACACTTGGTTCAACATACCTTGGAATCGGCGTTCTGGTGGGATGGGACGAGATCCCGAGCACCGACCGGCGTGGGTGCCGATTCCCTCTCGAATCATCGTCGGAGAGCCACATCAAGACTAGGTCCTTCTCGCGCGAAGGCGGCGGAGCAGCCTTCGATCAGCGTCATCGTTGTCAGCTTCCAGGGGTCTCTTCAACAAGACGGCCACGCCCCCGTCTGCGAGCACCGTCATGCCGACCGCTTCCCATCCAAGCTCACCTTCAGCGTTTAGGGCCTGTATCGCCGCCGAGGGCTCCGGCTGCGTGGTCGGCAACTCGAACCGAGGAAGAGCGATGATCAGGTACTCCCAAGATGTCATCCGTCCATTCTTGTCGGCAGCGCAAGACAACGTTCGGTTTGGTGATGGAAAGGCGCTTCATCGCGACCGATTCAGCCGGGTTCCGCGCTCCGCGATCCACCCGACGCGGACACCGAACGACGAGCTCGAGGACGACGCTGATCGCACCACCCGCGTGAATCGAGGACCTGGGGCGTGTCCAATAACAGTGACCCGAAGTCACAGTCCGGCACTTTGAGGGCTGCCTGGGAGGTACTTGTGAGGTTGAACCCCCGGTTGTGCACCTTTCTCAGTTTGCCGGCATGGAACAGGCCGAGATCTGTGTCGTAATGGCCACCTTGGCCGTTGCCGTCCTCATCCAACCTCGTGCCATGGCGTCGAGCCTTGGTGTCAGGCAGGCTCGATGTCTTCGGCTTCGGTGGTTGCTTCGGCTGCAGCAGGAGACGGTGGCTTTGCGCGCAGTAGCTGGGTCAGCGAGCCTGCGGCCAAGACCGCCCCGCCGAGGACCGCGATGCGAGTCAACGATTTCGGCAAGGGAGGGCCCAGTCTGAGCCGACCCGATCCCGAACTCATCAGCGCGATCGCCACGGCAAGATTGGTGAGGGGGAGCTCAAATCCCCCGTTCTGCGACATGAGTCCTTGCTTTCGGTGCACAGCCGTGGCCACGACCATGGTGCCCGCGATGACCAACGGCCCCAGCGGTTCGGCAATGCCTGTAGCTGTCAGGATCCCGCCGCCGAACTCGCTCGCCCCGGCAAGTGCCGCCCTTGCCTTCCCGGGCCGCATACCCATCGCCTCGAACCCCGCCGCGGTGGCATCAAGACCGGGCCCTCCAAAGGAACCGAACAGCTTCTGGGCGCCGTGGATCGCGAGATAGCCGCCAAAGATAATTCGGGTGGCGAGTAATCCGACGTGGCGCATCTATGACCTCCTGGTGAAGCGGCCGGCAGAGGAGCTCTAGGGCCGATCGCAGATAACTTATAAAATAAAAGTTACTATATTCAGATATGCCCGCGGTAATGAAATCCGATCACGAAGAAGAAGGCGCCGGCGAGACCATGACTCAGGTCTTCGCTCTCCTCGGGAAGCGCTGGAACGGTCTGATCATTGTGACCCTGCTCGATGGTCCTGCTCGTTTTTCACAGATCGTTCGGCTCGTGCTCGGCGTGAGTGAGCGCATGCTGTCCGAGCGACTCACCGAACTCGCCACAGCCGGCCTAGTCAAGCGGGAGGTGGAAGAGGGGCCACCGGTCAATGTCCGATACCGACTGACCAAGCGGGGCGAGGCCCTTCATCCAGCATTCGCGGAGCTGGAACGGTGGGGAAACGCCCAGCTACTGGGATCTGCCGCTACGTCGCGAGAGGCCTGCGGCTAGTGACGTACGCCACGAATCGCGACGGCGAGTGGCGTGATTGTTGAGTTGCCGAGGGAGCTTCATTGAGGACCGACCAAGCCGACACGCGAGCGAGCAATTTCGTCGCGGTTTGTCACCACCGACAGCGGGCCAAATATCCCCGAACAATGGAACTGCTCGAGGCACGGTTCCTCGCCCGCTCTACCAACGCTGTTGCGACTCCGGATCGGCGCGCCGCAGGGTCCACCGCCAGGCGATATAGATGGAGGCGCCAGCCGTCCCAAGCGGCAATGAGAGTTCCGACGATCTGACCGTCCTCCTCCGCGACAAGCAGGGCTTCGCCACAACGTCCGAGATGTCATCGACTGTGCCGAAGCGGGTCCTCAACATCGACTCGTCTTGCAACACTGGTCAGGCTCCGTCGGAGCATTATGCGGCCTGCCCCAGTGACGCTGACGCCCGGCCTGCCGCGGGGTCGCCCAGAACACCGGTTATGCGTTGGCCACACTCGTCGCGAGGAGTTCTCGCCATCTGCCCACCGATACCCGCTCAGGTTCCCGAGAACTCCGTCCCTTCGCCCGAACCGGTGCGCGGGTGGCGGTGCACGACAAGACTGGCGATCACGGCGGCCACCGCCACGATCGCCAGTCCGATAAACGGGAACTCGCTGTAAGGCACGGGCTGCCCGGGTTTGCACAACTCAACGAACGGGACAATGAGGGTGAGGAACCCCAGAAGCGGGATCGCCAAGTGACGGAGAGGCGAGAACGATTGCCGGTGTCGGCGCCATATGAAAAAGGGAAGAGAGAGCGTCGTCAGGGAATAGACGAACAGGATCACGATCGTGCCCATCGTCGAGCACTCGGCGTAGAGGCCGACGGGGTTCATCGATTCGGTGTTCCCGCCAATGAGGTGGGACACCCACCAGATCCCGATGATCCCGAGCCCTGCGCCAGCCATGACCAAGAGCGCATTCACCGGAGTGTCAACCCGTGAGCGAACGTGACCGAGCCATGCCGGGAGGAGCCCGGTTCGACCGCCGTCGAACAGCATGCGTGCCTGTGAGTTCGTGCCGGCGACCAGGGTGGCGAGCACGGAGACGATGCCGGCGACCCAGGCCATAACGGCCGCTCCGCCGAGATAGTGGTCGGCCACGGTGAGGAACGGGACGGAGGAGCGCCCGATGGAGGAGACGTCGTAGTTGAATCCGGTGACGGTCGCGTAGGCGAAGAAGACGAATAGGGCACCGCCGAACGCGACCGAGATGTAGAGGGCTCTCGGGACGGTGCGCCTCGGATTGCGGCACTCTTCAGCGAGCGCGGGACCGTTCTCCCATCCGATGAACATGTAGAGGGCCAATGGGAAGCCTGTGGATAGGCCGGTGAGCCCATCTGTGAGGTGTGCCCAGGAGAATGGCGCGCCCGAGAGATGGCCACGCTGGTCGACGAGGACAACGACGCAGACCACGACCATGATCGCGACCTGCACGAGAACGGCCACGCCTACTGCGGTGGTCGAAAGCTTGACGCCGCGCGCCGTCAGCCAGATGGCTCCAACAGTCAGCACGAAGGCCAGTGGTCCCCAGGCGAGGTGCCACGATGTGTAGTGGGCGAGGGCCATCGCCACCATCCCGCCCGACATGGTGAACACCCCCGCCATGGCGACGGTATAGCCAATGGTGACCAGCAGAGCTGTAGCGACACCGGCCCTCGGTCCCAATGCGGTTTCGACATACGTGATGAAGCTCCCCGCCGAAGGCTCTGCCTTGGTGAACTCGGCCACCGTGAAAGCGAGGAGGACGACGGCCACCCCTGCGGCGAGGATCGTCAGCGGGGCGGCGACGCCGGCGGTCACGGCGAGCACTCCGAACGCGAAGTAGAAGTCGATCCCTGGCCCGATATTGGCAATCGTCGAGGCCGTCACGTCCGCGGTGCCGAGCTGGCCGGGTTTGAGGTGGTTTCCCCTCTCGCTTACCGCATGCCCTTTGGCCGACTGCTGCTTGTCACTGGCATTGCCGGCGCTGGAGGTCATTGTCCGGGATGCGGGTCCGTGGTGGGGGCTCTGGCACTGGGGAAGCTCGGAGAATTCCCAATCGCAACACCTTAGATTCCCTCGGTGCTCGCCGGCGCGTCCCCAGGCCTGGTGAGCTGCTGCGAGGATTTTCGCGCTGGCCGTGGAATCGTCCGCTCTCACGGACAGAGATGTCCCAATATCCCGGCGTCAGTCGTTCGCCGAAACGTCCCCGACCACTGGTTAGCGGCCATAGTCGGCTGCCGCCCGGAGCTTGTGGGCACCGTTCAAACTGTCTTTGCCAGGTCACAACGTCATGTCCTAGTCATGGGCCTGGATGAGATTTTTCGGTACCCACACGGCGATGTCTTCCAACCGCCGGGTATTCGCGCCGACCACAACACCACCAGCCCCTCCAGATCTATGTCGGGACTGTCTGTCGCCGTGCAAAGCCTCGTGGGTCAACGGTGAGAGAATGGGCGTGCTCAGATTAATCCCTTATCGAAGGAGGTCCCGGTGCCCAGTATTGGTGATCGAGTCCGATTGGCGTCCACGAAGGTGGGTCAGGCTCCTCGTGATGGCGTCGTGACCGGTGTGAATGGGGGGCTTCTCCGCATCAAGTGGTCGACGGACGAAGAGTCATCTCTCATACCGGGAGCCGGATCAATGACCATCGTCGGCAAGGCCCGGAAGGTATCGGGCAGGACGACCGCCAAGCGCATCA
>PLIG01000073.1 GCA_003139255.1 Acidimicrobiaceae bacterium
GCTGCGCCGCGCACGTCGACGTCGTGATGGTGTCCGTATCCAACGTGACTGCGCCGTTGCTGGCCAGCACTCGTCCGTCGACGGTCACGCCGGTGGTGACGGTGATGGAAGTCAGGGCCAGGATGGTTCCGAGGAAGCTGGAATCGGTTCCGAGTGTCGCCGAGCTGCCGACCTGCCAGAAGACGTTGCAGGACTGGGCGTCGTTGATCAAGTTGACCTGGCTGGCCGATGCCGTGGTGAGCGTAGAGCCGGCCTGGAAGACGAAGACGGCACTCGGGTCGCCGCCGCCGTTGAGCGTGAGGGCTCCGGTAAGCCCGATCGAGGAGGCGGNNGGCGCCCTGCGTGACGGCGTCGCCACCGTGGTTGGTTCCGGTCACGGTCAGCGTCCCTGCTCCGGTGATCGTCGTTGTCGGATACGTCCCGAGATCCCCGTTGATCGTCGTAGGGCCGGTGTTCGTGATCCCCGAGCCAGCCAGGACCGCGAAGCTATCGGTGGTTCCGAGGCTGACTGGCACTTGGGCAGCGTCGCCGCGGACAGGAGTGAAGAGGAGGGCGGCGCCCACGGCGATGACAGCCAACGGAGCGATCCGGGCGGTCATCCGTCGGGAACGTATGGCAGCGCCGAACGGTGACGTGATGGCGCGGTTCGACAGCATGGCTCGCTTCCTCCGTTTGGCCCGGAGAAGTCGCGTCGAGCCTCGGCAGCGGGCAACCAATTGGGCGCCCTGTCCAAACTGGCGTTTCCGCTCGCGGGGACCTTCCTTATACCTGTTCCTTATCCCTATCGGCAGTCGGCGCCCTTTACTTGAGGGACGGCAGTTGAGTCCCAGCCAGTGGTGTATGAGCAGGTGAGCTGAGGGACCATCCCCCAGACGCGACGGTCACCGCGTCAACCTCAAGAAGCAGTTCCAGACAACTACTTGAGGAGGATCACGGTGACTGTCCCCACCACTATCGACGCGGGCGCGTGGCTTGGCAAGTACCTCGAGGGCGCCGACGTCGACACGGACCTGGCCCGGGCGATGCTGCAGGCCTTCGCGGAAGCACTCATGAGCACGTAGGCCTCGATGCAGTGCAACGCCGGCTACAGCGAGCGAACAGACGAGCGGGAGAACTTCAGAAACGGCTACCGGCTACGGCCCTGGGACACCCGGGTCGGCACGATCAAACTCGCCGTGCCGAAGCTGCGCCAAGGCGTGTACTCGCCGGAGTTCTTGCTCCAACCCCGACGGCGCGCCGAGCAGGCGCTCGTGGCGGGCGTCTCCACCAGGCGGGTCGACGACCTGGTGAAGGCCTTGGGGATCGAGGGGATCTCGAAGTCCGAGGTTTCGCGCCTCGCGGCTGAGTTCGATGCCGTGGTGGCCGAGTTCCGCAAACGCCCGCTCGACCAGGGCCCCTATCGCTACCTGTGGATCGACGCGCTCACCCAGCGCGTGCGCGAGGGCGGCCGGGTGGTGAACGTCGCTGTGGTCATCGCCACGGCCTCGAATGCCGAAGGCCGGCGCACGGTCGTCGGGTTCGACATCGTCACCACCGAGGACACCGCGGCGTGGACGGCCTTCTTGCGCAGCCTGGTCGCCCGGGGGCTAAGCGGCGTGGAGCTCGTCATCTCCGACGCGCATGGTGGCATCAAGACCGCCATCGCCGCTGTGCTCGCCGAGGCCTCCTGGCAACGCTGTCGAACGCACTTCATGGCCAACCTCGCCTCACGGGTCCCCAAGGCCAGCTGGCCGATGATCGCCACCTTGGTGCGCTCGATCTTCGAGCAGCTCGACCGCGACGCCACATGGAGCCAGCTCGGCGATGTCACAGACAAGCTCACCCAGGCGGGGTTCAACGACGTGGCGGTCTACCTGCTCGATGCCGCCGACGACATCTTGGTGTTCACTGCTTTTTCGACCGAGCACTGGCCGAAGATCCGCTCCAACAATCCCCAGGAACGGCTCAACAAGGAGATCCGCCGGCGCACAGACGTGGTCGGCATCTTCCCCAACCGCCAGGCCGTCATCCGCCTCGTCGGCGCCATCTTGGCCGAACAGTCCGACGAGTGGGCCATCACCAAGCGTTATATGAGCGTCGAGTCGCTCAAGGCGCCGCGCCGAGACGAACCTTGCGAAGCGGACCCGAGGCCGGCGATCGAGGCCGCCGGCGGCTGACGGTGCACTCCGACGAAAGGAGCACGCCCATCGCCGTCACGTAGAATGAGCAGCAGAGCGAGTTGATCGACCGTTGGTCGTCAGCTCGGGTTGATGCGAGGGCTGTTGCAACTCACGACCTCGTACACCACTGCTCGGGACTCGACCGCGCCGTGCTCCGGGTGTCGTCAACGTACGCTGCGGACCATGAACCTCTGAGGTTCGGTCGAGCGCGGTCACAACGTGGTCACAGACGCTTGCGGACGGTCCCGGACGGGCCGACATGTGGTTGTCGTCTACGGGCCCGAGGATCGACCCTTTACCTGGACGTTTGCGGACAGCGTGGACGCGGCCGGATGGGGCTGGCGGGAGCTCGAGTCCTCCCCCCCGAGCCAAGCTGTCCTAGGCATTCGTTCATGCTTAAGTCGATCCTGCGATGAGGATGACAGTCGCGCAGGTATGACGGAGGTCTTGGCGGTGGTATGAGGCAGGTCCGTGAAGTAGGTCTGTGAATCGGAGGACCCCGTCCCGGCCGACAGGCCGGTAATCTTCAGGTGCGGGCTGGAGCCCGCCTGGTGATGGGACCCACCGGGGCCGATGATCTTCGGCTGAAACGCCCGCAAGTGGGCTGATGGCTCCTCCGACCGGAGCAGGGCCATGAGTAGTGCGTTCGACTCCATGAGAGAGGCCGCTGAGAGGTTGGCGGACCTCGGCGGAGAACGAGCGACTCTGGCGGCACGTGCCGGTCGCCTGGCCGAGCGGCTTGGCTTAAATGCCTTCCATCTTGCGTTGCTCGGCGAGTTCAAGCGGGGGAAGTCCACCTTGACGAACGCCCTCGTCGAGCGGTCCCTCCTTCCCACCGGTGTGATACCGCTCACCGCGTTGTCCACCGAGATCCACTATGGCTCTCCCGGCGCCGTCGTCGTGTACCTCGACGGACATAGTCAGACGGTGTCTGTCGATGGCATCGCTGACTTCGTGACCGAGCCGAAGAACCCAGGTAATTACCTCAAGATCTCCCGAGTGGAGGTCTCGATCGATGCCAAGCTGCTCCAGCCCGGGGTGGTCCTCGTGGACACCCCGGGCACCGCCTCGGTGCACGAGCACAACACAGAGGCAGCGATCGAAGCGCTGAAGGACGCCGACGGGGTGATCGTCGTACTGTCGGTAGACAGTCCGGTCTCAGAAGACGAGAAGGAGCTGTTGGGCCTGCTTGAAGAGCGCGGCACACGGACCTTCGTCGTTGCGAACAAGGTTGACCACCTGTCGAGGTCCGAGACAGCCGAGGTGCGGCTCTTCATGGAAACACAGGTGAAAGAAGTGCTCGGGGCCCAGACTCAGATGTTCTTCCTTTCCGCCAGGAGAGCACTTGATGTGATTCTCGGAGGCGGGAATCCGGGAGCCGACGCCGGAGAGTTCGCCGAGTTCCGCGAGGCACTCGAGTCCTTCGTCCGAGAAGAGCTCGTCGAGGCGCGTGTCGATGCCGCACGCAGAGAGCTCACGCGGCTCGGCAACGAGCTACAGGACTCGGTCATGCTGGAAGCGGCCGCCTCAGAGCTCGGGCTCGAGACACTTCGCGAGCGTGTGGGTGCATTCCGCTCGGCAGCCGCTCGCGAGCATCAGGCTCAGATAGAAGACCAAGTGCTGCTCGAGCACGCGGTGAGCGAGCTCAGAGCCACGCTCGCCGAACGGCTCGTGGCTCACGCCTCGGAGGCCCTGGCACGCTTCGCACCTCAGCTCCGGGCCAGGGCCGCCTCTGTGGCCAAGCGACAGCTCGAGGACGCGCTCCACGAGGAGGTCGAGCGCTTGGTGAGCGAGGGCTTCGAGGAGCTGCGTCAAGCCGAGGCGGAACAAGCTGATCGCGCGTGGCAGGAGCTCGCCACGGATTTCAGATCGCGGACTCAGGAACGTGTCGACTTGGTGCGCCGAGCGGCCGCGGACCTCTTTGAGGTCCACCTACCGGAGGTCACGGTTCCCACTGTCGCCGAGGAGCGCGAGAGGTTCTTCTACATCTTCGTACACGTCGAAGGGCTCGGGAGTGGGCTCACCCGTCTCCTACGCCTGGCCCTGCCGGGACCTGTGTACCAGCGCCGCGCGCTTTGGCGCGCCCGTCACCAGCTCGCCGAGGAGTTCGACAAGCACGCGGGGCGCGCCCGCTGGGACCTGACTCAGCGGCTCGATCAGGTCCGGCTCCGCTTTGAGGCAGCGATGCGAGCCGAGGTCGAGCAGGCCGAAGAGACGATCCTCTCCGCGGCCACGAGCGCAGAAGTGCTCCTCAGCTCGAGCGTGGCGGAGCAGGAGAGCCACCGGTCCCGGCGCGAGGCTCTTACTCAGTTGGCGCGTGATCTCACCTCGACCTTGGAGCAGACCTAGATCGGTGGTAAGTTCCGGAAGCGAACGACACGAAGATGTCCGGCCAGATGTCAGCGGCCGAATGCTGTTTCGGGGTCTGTTTGGCTGTTCGACGGTCAAGTAGTCTGAGGGGTCTGTCTAGGCCCCATCGTCTAGCGGCCAAGGACACCACCCTCTCAAGGTGGAGACACGGGTTCGAACCCCGTTGGGGCTGCTCGTATTTGTCCTACTCAGCTGGCTGACCCGTACAGCCCGAATATTCGATTGTGGCGTTGAGCAGGGACTTTCCCGGTTCTGGTTCCTCTCGGCCACCTTCCCCACGTCGCGAGGCGGACAGGCACGAAGCCAACGGTGGGTCTTTGTCTGCTTGACCGTCGGCTGTCTGCTCGAGCTCGTCGTCCTCATGGCTCGTTCGGAAGGCTCAAAGGAGATCGAGCTCACTCGCCGGAGCCAATGTCGAAGTTCGTACTTGGCATCAAGCCGGGCAGTGGACCCAGCGCAGCTCCGCGCTGCGCGAACACGAATCAGGCATTCCTGAAGGGGCGGGGCCGTGTCAAGCGATCGGCGAAGCCTTCTGAAGCATCGATCTTCTGTGGAAAGCCACGCCGAACTAGCGCCGTGGCGGCGGTTCTCAGTTGCTCGGGAGACTGGCCTGCCGTCAGGCTAGGCGCACCAACGTTCCTTGGTTCGTGGGGAAGACGACTCTTAGTCGCCAGGCATTCCTTCGCCCGCAGTTGGGTGCATGGTGCGCTTCGGGAAAGGAGTCGAGCGGACTCAATCACATACTCGGACGCGCCACCTTGGTGGGGACCATGTCTGATTTCGAGTGCGCGCTCAATTCATAGGCAGCGATCACGCTGCTCGCTCGTCGAAGCAGCGCAGGTGGTCGTCTCGAAGGCCGTAGTAGACGAAGGGTGAGCAGTTTGCGGGCCACTGCGACCCGGGCCTTGCTGACACCTCGCCTGTCGGCAATGCGACGGTAGTCGGCTTGGAATTTGGGGGGCTGTGCGGCGTGACAAACCCATAACCGTGCGCGCACGTCAGGCGCTGACCTTTAGCTCTTCTTGGGGCCTTCGGCGTTGGGCTTAGGCCCGAGGCGGAGCCTTCCCAAGATGCCCGCTGGGTTCACCTTCAGGGCCGCGGCGACCCTCTCTTCGACCTCGTCCATGGTGAGCGGCTCGGCAAGTTCATCAGGGGGAGAGCTGTCGGGATTCTCGGGCATCGCCACCCATTACTTATCGGCCTTTTCACCTGGTTCTTTATCGTCTTCGGGGTGCGGCCCGGTTTCCATCACCTTGGCGATGAACTCCTCGGGGGGTAGGTCGACTTTGACCCGCTCGTCTTGCTCCTCTGGGGTGGGGTGGTGCTGATTCTTCGGCATCTCGGCCTCCAAACTACTAGTGGAGGGTCGGGGCATCGCACCCCGTGGTCGGTCAATCCAAGTTTCCGCCAGGCGCTAGCCACCCCCCAGGGGAATACCCGGTGTCCAGCTCACGCAAGAGAAAACGACGAGCTAGGCACCGGGTTCCCGGTGGATACCGCCTGTTGTTAGCTAGCTCACGCTAGCTATGGCGGTATAATGAGAAGTAGCAGAATCAACATCGGTTTCACCTCCTTTCTGTGTGGAGACTCGCGACTTGGATTGAGGGCCCAGTGCCATCTGGGCCCTCAATCGCGTCAGGCCTCCTTTGCGTCCTCTTCTTCGCCGTTCTCTCGCTCGGTGGAGATATTTGCGTGCTTTCGAGCTCGGGCACGAGCGACCTTGCCGAGGGCAGCCCAAACGGTGTCGAACTCGGTCTCATCTAGGACCGCAATGTCTTCCTGTTACGGGTAGTACGCGATCCGCGCGAGAGTGGCCTCAGCTCGGTATGTCAAACACGAACTCTCGAAAGCAGTGGCCTTGTTCATGCATCATGCAACCCTTGACTTGCGGTGTGACCGTGTAAGTGAGTCCTAGAGCATCGAACCATCCTTCGGGCCGCTCGAAGATTCCACATTCGTAGCGGTCGATCACGCCAAGCCTGCTCACCCCGTCGTACGCGAAACAGGAATCAAACTCCCAGCGCACGACGCCCTCGGCTGGGTAGGAGATCCGGAAGTTCATAAACCTTGCCTTGATGAGGTCGCTCCCGCCATTAATAAGGCGGCGAAGATCGGCGAAGGTCTGAACTTTCTCGATCCCCAGCGCCTTCGCCACTCTCTTCACCTCGATGGCAGCCATGGAACGGACAGCCGCCTTGTTCATCTTGTTGGTCGTCTCGATCCCACACTCCTGCAGAGCTTGGAAGAACCACATCGCATCGTGTGTCATCCAGCACTTGCGCAGAAGCTCCTCCCGTTCGGCCGATGTCATCTTCTTGGCCGGTGCTGAGCCTTCATCCATGGTTGTTACCACCTCCTCAGGGCCGCTAGCCGGCGACGGCTCCGCCGGTGTGCACCAGAGCAAGTTTGTTCGTCTCGTCCAGTTTTCCAGGCTGGAAAGGATACCTCCGCGGTGGTCGCTTCATCTAGGAGTGTATCGACGCAGGCAATCCAGCGACATCTGCGCCTATCGGTCTGACAATCGATCGTAAAGGTGTGGGATCCCTCAACCCCGACCGGCGAAGGCGAAGTCCCGAATGGATAAGGGAAGTCGGCCGCGCTGAATATGATGATCGCGACGGGTCTGCAGGAGCATCTGCCAGCGATCCCAGACCATCCCCTAATGCGCGGGCCGAGTCATTGTTGAGAGTGCCACCAAACGCCGGGTCTGCTGTACATACCGACCGGCGTTCTGAGCGACATTCGATATGCGTAGCCGTGACACCTTCTAGACGCGGGTCGCCGAATGATGGCGGCACTATGTTTCGTGCATGTGATCACACTCGACAGCCGAACATAAGCTTGTACGGCTTCCTCAAACACTGAACTGCTAGGTAAGACAAGGAGACGCGATGACCGAGGTGAAGATCCCCACAGCTCCATTCGAGCTACCGGGCTACTTGGCTACGCCGTCAGGCCAGGGACCGTGGCCGGGGGTTGTCGTCATCCACGACGCCCTAGGAATGAGCAACGACGTGAAGAACCAGGCCAACTGGCTGGCTGGCGAGGGCTACCTGGCCGCGGCGCCCGACTTGTTCTATTGGGGCAACAAGATGACCTGTTTGCGTTCCATCTTCCGCGATCTGCGGGCTCGACAAGGCCGAGCGTTCAACGACGTGGAGGCAGTTCGTGCGTGGCTAGCTGGGCAGGACGACTGCACCGGAAAAATCGGCGTTATCGGTTACTGCATGGGCGGCGGGTTCGCGCTCTTGCTCGCCCCTGGCCACAGGTTTTCGGCAGCGAGCGTCAACTATGGACAGATCCCAAAGGACGCCGGCAGTTTCCTGACCGGAACCTGTCCGATTGTCGGAAGCTTTGGCGCCAAGGACCGAACGCTAAGGGGTGCAGCAGACCGACTGGAACGGGCACTGACGGTGGCTGCCGTAGACCACGACGTGAAGGAATATCCCGATGCCGGGCACTCGTTCCTCAACAACCACGACAGTGCCCTCTTTGCAGTGATGGGGAAGATAATCGGGGGCGGCTACGACGAGCTCTCGGCTCAAGACGCCCGTCGGCGGATCGTCTCCTTCTTCAACACTCACCTCAAGTCGCAGGGAATGAAACCAGCCGAGAATGCCGGTGAGGATGGATGACAACGGCACCGAGAAGTCGTTTCCCTACCCATTAGTGGGGTGCTGTGGGATCAGGCGGCTGCCTCTTCAACGGCTCGGAGCCGGCTATCGGGCGACGTGAACGTATCCCAATAACCCGGGGGCTCAACGCTCGCAAGAGTGCCACCTACCGCCGGCTCCGGGTCCAGAGTTCCACTGTCCAGCTCAATCCGGTGCTTGCTAACGCGAGCGAGGCATCACGACACATTCGAGCGCCCTGATGGCAGCTCCAAGCCGGTCCGGCGGCGGCTACGACGAGGGGACTGGCGAGGCGATCGCCTCGTGGAGAGCGACCGCTCCTGCGGCCAGCGCATCTCGCTGGGTGTCATTGAGGACCTCAAGCAATGTGGCCATGCGAGCCGAGGTGTCGTCCTCGGCGGCGATTCGGCGGGCCAGGAGCTCTTCGGTCTCCTCGACACGGTCCTCGTCGCCGTAGCCGTGGAGTCCGAAGTAAATGCCGCCACGGTCGAACTGGCAGGCCTCGGCGCCACTCAGTCCGGCGGCGATCACGGCGTCAATATGGACCCCGCCACGCAGCTCGCGCAGGACGATCGACCAGTAGTAGGCCTCGTGGATCGGATCCGCCGGCACGCTCTGGGCGAGATAGCCGTCGACAATGGGCCACCGTCCGGCGGGCAGTGTGGCAGCCAGGGCCTTGGCCGCAGCCGAAAAGCCCTGAAAGATCTTCAATTCGATGCCACCGAACGTGGCGCTGGCGTAGTCGTTGGCCGCCTCTAAGTGCTTGGTCACCGTCGCGTCGCGGTCGGCACCCACCCGGGCCTTCTTCACCATGGTGGCCACCATGCCAGTCTTAAAGAAATAGAAGATCCGGTCGACTTCTACCGCGTCGATGTCCCCGAGGACACCGCCCCTACCGCCGGCGTAGAAAGTGACGACGTCGAGCTTGAGGCTCTCGCTCTGCGCGATGGCCTGTGGTGAAAAGTAGAAGCTCATACCGACGGTGCCGATCGGTTCGGAAATGGTGTTTGCTAGGTCAAGGGTGTCCATGCGCGCAATCTATGTCGAACTCCTCACGTCCGCCCCTTGGCCGACTCGGACGCTTGCTATGCCCTGAGCGACCACCGCAAGGAGGTTGCGAATGCTACGCCGAGCGGGTCGAACTCGACCCCCAGCATCTCGGGACCGAGAGCCCTCGATTGGGAGTGGCGTGACACCTCTACTGAGAGCCTCACGGGCGTCCGAGAACACCGCTTCGGCGGGCGGTGCTATCGCGGCGCCGCGCAATAACACGACCCTGGAAGCGACACCGGATGGCTCTGCTCCTGAGCTGCAAGACGCAACCGGATCGGGAGCCGGCAGTTGCGAGTGGTCAACCGGGATCCCAACATGCTCAGGACGGCGGTGTTATCGAGCGGCCACCGGGGGCGATTCGCCGTGTGGCCCCGACACTCCGAACGCCGTTCGGCATGCACCAGGGTGCGACCGAAGGTCATCAGCCCAGATCATTCGTTCCGGCTCGTGAAGTGCTGGCTGCCGCTCCCTGTAGGGCACGGCAGACCAATGGTCCTAGCGGCATGGAGTTCGAGCGGCAAAGCTGTTCCCATGGTCGTGGTCGCGCGTGCCCCGTTCGGGGAGTTGGACCTGGCCAATGCTGCCGGCCTCTCGCCCGACGAGGTGCTCTCGCGCCTGGGGAGTGGCCCTGATGGGCTTTCGTCCGACGATGTGGCGGAGCGGTTACGACAGTTCGGGCCGAACGCGCTCGCTACCCATAGGGTGCATGCCACCGCCGTCCTTTTCCGACAGATCCGAAACCCGATCCTGATTCTTCTGCTCGGGGCAGCGCTGGTGTCGGGGCTGACCGGTGGTGGCACTAACGCGGTGATTATCGCGGTGATCGTCGCCCTCAGCGTCGGTCTGGGCTTCTTCAACGAGTACCGGGCGGAGGTGGCGATGGCCTCCCTCCG
>PLIG01000136.1 GCA_003139255.1 Acidimicrobiaceae bacterium
CCGAGGCGGCCACCTGCACCTTCGGACTTCAGCGACGTCTACCTGGCGCAGGTCGTTGACGGACGACGGGTCAGGGTCATTCGCTCTCAGCTGGCTGCCAAGCTCGCGCCCGATCTGCCGACGGTGATCTCGGCTCTCGGCACCCATCTCTCGCCGACGACGGTTGGCTCGATGTCGGGGTCGGGATCTTGGCGCGCAATGCTGGTTGGGACCTCGAAGGGCCACGAGGTGCTACTGGCGATCCCTCTTGTGCATGTCGACGCGACGACTCGCCGACTCATGGTCGCCGTGGGCGTAGGAGCTGCAGCTGTCATTGTCGTCATGACTGCTGCCGGGTGGTGGCTCATGCGCCTTGGGCTGCGACCCATCGCCGAGGTGACCGACGTGGCTGACGCGATCTCCGGCGGTGACCGTTCGCGTCGAGTGCGTGAGACCACCTCGGGTACCGAAGCCTCGCACCTGGCACACGCGTTCAACGTCATGTTGGATGAGCAACAGGCGATCGAGCAGCGACTCAGGCGGTTCCTCGCGGACGCTTCTCATGAACTGCGTACCCCGGTGACAGCCATTGGCGGATTCACTGATCTGTGGCGCCAGGGGGCACTCGAAGAGGGCCAGGTGAGTGACGTAATGCGCCGGATCGGGCAGGAGACGGCACGAATGCGTGTGCTCGTCCAGGACATGTTGCTCCTCGCGCACCTTGACGAAGGACGACCGTTAGCACGCGAGCCGGTGGACCTCTCTTCGCTCGCCGCCGACGCAGCTCTGGATGCAAAGGCGACGCATCCCTCACGTCGGGTGGAGGTCGAAGCTCTCGGCCCCAACGTGGTCTTGGGCGACGAGACGCGACTGCGTCAGGTCGTCGCCAACCTCGTGAGCAACGCGCTCATTCATACAGGTCCAGAGGCGATGGTCTGGGTGAGCGTCGAGAGGAGTGAAGGTGTCGGCGTCTTGACCGTAACCGACGACGGTCAAGGCATGCCTGCCGAGCAAGCCGCCCGAGCATTCGACCGCTTCTGGCGTGCGAACCCTTCCCAAGGACGTCACGGGGCCGGCCTTGGGCTGTCGATAGTGCGAGGCATCGTGGAGGCACACGGCGGGAGTGTGGTCCTGGAGAGCGCACCAGGTGAGGGGACGAAGGTGCGTGTGATGCTGCCGGCAAACGGGGTCTCGCCCGGGATTGGTGACTCTAAGGCGTTACCAAGCACCCTCACTTGAGACTCACGGCAAGTTCCCGTCGATTCCCAGGAAACCCGCAGGAAACAGCCAGGAGAAGTCAAGCCCGGCGTGTTCCAGTAGGCGCATGATCACTTCGACCAAGGGTCGTCGCCGCGTGATGGTCGTTCTCGCGGCGATCTCCGGGTCTGTGCTGGTGTCATTCGTCCTTGCGGCTCCGGCGTGGGCCGATGACGTCTCGGTAGCGGCCACAGCGGGCGCTCTTCAGACAGCCAAGGTGAATTCCATGTTCGCCACCAATCTCGCGGTGAGCGTCACGGTTTCCGGGGGTTCGCCGGAGGCTGGGGTGAAGGTGACCTTCAGCGCTCCGAGCAGCGGCGCGAGCGGCACGTTCTCCAACACCGGCACCAACATCGTCGTCGTGACAACTGACTCCCAGGGCCAGGCGAGCGCTCCGGCATTCACGGCCAACGGCACAGCAGGAAGCTACGAAGTCACCGCTGTCGCCTCCACCGGCCCATCTGGCTCCCCTATCGTGGACAGCAGCACCACCGCCTTCTTCTACCTGACCAACACCTCGACGGGCGTGGCCAGCTCGATTACGGCCGTAGCCGGCAACGACCAGTCCACCGAGGTGGGAACCGCGTTCTCGACGGACCTCGAGGCAGAGGTCAACGACGCAGATGGAAACCCCGTCTCGAACGTCACCGTCAGCTTCGTCGTCGAGCAGGGAAGCAGTGGGTCCGGAGGCACCTTCGCCACCGGAGGTGCCAACACCTCGGTCAGCACCAACTCCTCGGGGGTCGCGGTCGCTCCCACTCTCTCGGCAAACGACACGCCGGGAAGCTTTCTAGTGGTTGCCAGCCCGGCCGGGAGCTCGATCTCAGTGAGCTTCGAGCTCACGAGCACCTCCGGGACCTCGCACACGATGACGCCGGGCGTCGGCAGGGTCCAATCGACGCCAGCCGGGAGCGCGTTCGCAATCCCGTTGTCGGTCACGGTCACAGACTCCTACAAGAACGGCGTTCCCGGAGTCGCGGTGGCCTTCAGCGCTCCGACGAGCGGCACCAGCGGCACCTTCTCGACCACAGGCTCTGCGAGCGTCACGGTCACGACGGACTCGAACGGCATCGCGGTAGCACCGACCTTCACTGCCAACAGCGTTGCCGGCGGCTACATCGTCACCGCCACGACGCCAGGGGCAAACGCGGTCGCCTTCGCACTTGTCAACGAGGCCAGTTCCACCAGCCAGAGCGCCCCGACGGATCTGAGCGCCGTCGCCGGTGCCGACACGGTCACCCTCACCTGGAGTACACCCGCCTCGGCAAGTGCCTCTGCCATCGAAGGCTACGACGTCTACGAGGGAACGAGCTCTGGAGGTGAGAGCTCATCCGCTGTGAACGGAACCACCTTGATCTCGGGGACCTCCTACATGGTGAGCGGCCTCACGAACGGCGTCACCTACTACTTCGTCGTGAAGGCGATGAACTCCGTGGGAATCTCGCCCGCCTCGAACGAAGCCTCGGCCACCCCTGTGGTAAATCCCTGTGCCTCAGAGACCGCGAACGCCGCCTTTATATGCTCGGCCTACGAGGTCCTGCTCGGGAGAGCACCGGATTCTTCGGGGGCGGCCTTCTGGAGCGCGTTGCTTTCTGCGGGGATGAGCCGGGGCTCCGTTGCCTTTGCCATGTTGAGCTCCTCTGAGTACAGAAGCATCCTCATAGGCGGTTACTACGAGACCTTCCTGGGACGTGCTCCTGACTCAGCGGGGCTTTCGTTCTGGATGGCCCAGCTGAGCGCCGGGGTATCTGACAACTCGGTCCTTTCAGGCATCTTGGGCTCGCCAGAGTTCTACGCGAACTCCGGTGGCACCCCAGGTGGCTTCGTCACCGCCTTGTACACGAAGCTCCTGGGGCGCGCCCCTGACTCAGCGGGGCTTTCGTTCTGGGAGAACCAGCTCTCATCTGGAGCGAGCCGCAGCGGGGTCGCATCCGACATCCTCTCTTCGACCGAGTACCGAAGCGACTTCGTCGAGGCCCAGTACCTCCACCTGCTCGGCCGCGGTGCTGACTCAGGGGGGCTTTCGTACTGGGTGTCCCAGCTAGCAGGTGGCGCCTCCAACGAGTCGGTCATAGCCGGCATCGTGGGATCGGCCGAGTTCTACTTCGATGACGCCAACTTCTACGGCTCAGAAGGTTGATCGACACCAGAGGAGACATGCTGCAATGTCCATGAGACCTGCAAAGCTTCTTTCTGGCCTACGAGCGAGGATGCACGGGATGGTGCTGCTCAACACCACCCTTGCGTGCGCAGTGCTCGTGGCAGCTGGTGTGGCCTACCTGCTCGTGTCCGGAGGCGGCACGAGCGCCGCGAGCACGACCACGACCACTGTCCAGCGAGGGACCGTGCTGCAGACGGTCTCCGCCTCGGGAAACCTCCAGCCGGTCAACGAAGTTGACCTCAACTTCTCCACCAGCGGCACGGTGACGGCCGTCGACGTGAGCGTCGGCCAGCACGTGACAGCCGGACAGGTGCTGGCCTCGATCGACCCCACCTCTGCGAAGTCTCAGCTCGAGACCGCCGAGGCCAGCCTCGCCGGCGCGCAGGAGAACCTGAGCAAGGCCGAGCAGCCCTTGACCCAGGAAGAGGAGGCCTCCCAACAGGCACAGCTCGCGCAGTCACAGCTCCAAGTCCAAGAGGCGCAGAACGCCCTCGCACAGGCACAGCAAAGCGCCACGACACAGGCCCAGGACGACACCAACACCGTGAGCAGCGACCAGACGACGCTCGACAATGACGAAGCGCGGCTTTCGGCCGACGAGCAGGCGGAGCAGTTGGATTGCTCGGGCACGGGGTCGGCAAGCACGAGCTCTGGGTCCACAGGCACCTCGTCGAGTAGCTCGTCCTCTGGCTCCTCGAGCGCCTGCTCACAGGACGAGTCCTCCGTGGCCTCGGACCAGCAGGCGGTTGAGAAGGACCAGTCGACGTTGCAGAGCGCGCAGCAAGCCCAGCAGAGCGACGCGCAGAAGAACCAGCAGACGATCCAAAGCGACCAGATGTCGATCGAGTCTGCTCAGGACTCCTACCAATCACAGGTCGCCACCGACGCTGAGAACGCCGCGGCACAGCCTTCCGCCACGATCGAGGAGGACGAGGCACAAATCGCGGCCGCCCAACTCACGGTCACAGAAGACCAGAACACCCTGAACGGCACCACCATCACCGCACCCATCTCGGGCACGGTCGCATCCATCTCCGGATCCGTGGGAGAGACTGTCTCGGGCAGCTCTTCCTCGGGTGGCTCATCGTCGGGTGGCTCATCGTCGGGTGGCTCATCGTCGGGTGGCTCATCGTCGGGCGGCTCGTCCTCAGGTGGCTCATCGTCGGGTGGCTCTTCCTCGGGTGGCAGTGGAAGCTCCGATCCGAGCAGCAGCTCCGGGTCTAGCAGCAGCTCCGGGTCTAGCAGCAGCTCCAGCAGCGCGTTCATCGTCCTCGACGACTTGTTGACATACGAGGTGATCGGTGACTTCCCCGAGGTCGACGCGGTCAACCTCGCCGACGGCCAGGGGGCGGTAGTGACCATGCAAGCGCTGTCGAACGTGTCCATCAACGCTCAGGTCACTCAGGTCTCGCCCGTGTCCACTGTGGTGTCAAACGTCGTCGAGTATCCCGTCACGGTGGTTCTCGATAACGCTTCTTCGGGACTCAAACCAGGGCAGACGGCCAACGTTGAGGTGGTTGTCGCCGAAGCGGACAACGCCCTCTACGTCTCGTCGAGTGCGGTCACGACCCGAGGTGGGACGAGCACTGTCACCACCCTGGTCCAGGGAAAGCAACAGACGGTCACCGTCACGACTGGGGTGGTCGGCACCAGCACCACCCAGATCACGAGCGGTCTGTACCAGGGCGAGAAAATCGTGCTGGCCTCCAGCAGTGGCTCTTCGAGTTCTTCGGGCTTCCCGGGCATCGGAGGTTTTGGTGGTGGAGGCATCGGAGGTCTCGGCGGAAGCGGGTTGTTGAATGGGGGTGGTGGCCGATGACCACGCGTCCAAAGGAAGTGGGGGCGGACCGCCCTGTCATCTCGTTGCGGGACCTATGCAAGGAGTACGGCGTTAGTGACTTGGCCGTGCACGCACTGCGTGGCGTCAACCTCGAGGTCGAACGGGGCGACTACCTCGCGGTCCTTGGGGCCTCGGGGTCGGGCAAGACCACGTTCATGAACATCATCGGATGTCTGGACGTCCCCACGTCTGGCCGCTACCTGCTCGATGGCATCGATGTCAGCTTCCTCGACGAGTCACAGCTCGCTCTTGTGAGGCGTCGCAAGATCGGGTTCGTCTTCCAGTCGTTCAACTTGATCCCACGCATGACAGCGTTGGCGAACGTCGAGCTCCCCCTTGCCTACGCCGGCGTGCGAAACAAGCAACGCCGCCAGCGCGCTCTGGCCGCCTTGGCCCTGGTCGGGTTGGCCGACCGGAGCAACCATATGCCGAATCAAGTCTCCGGTGGCGAGCAGCAACGCCTGGCCATAGCCCGGGCTCTCGTGACCAGCCCGACCCTCGTCCTCGCAGACGAGCCCACTGGCAACCTGGACACAGCAGCCAGCGCCGACCTTCTGGCCGTGCTCGACAGGCTCAGCGCCGCGGGCCGAACCATCGTCATGATCACCCATGAGCACGACATCGCCGCACACGCCAAGCGGCAGATCCACATGGTGGACGGCCGCATCACCGAGGACAACCGGATCGTCGGCTTGGCTGACCCGCCTCCACTTCTCGCCTCCTCGATGGTGGCTTCATGAAGGTCGCAGAGGTCCTCCGTTTCGCCACCCATGGCCTCTCGGCCAACAAGTCGCGCTCGGCGCTCACGACGCTTGGCATCCTGATCGGCGTGGGTGCCGTGATCCTCCTCGTGGCTGTTGGGAACGGCTCGTCCAAGCAGATCCAGGCCAACATCGAAAGCCTCGGCAGCAACACCCTGACGGTGTTCTCGGGAGGCTTCGGGCTCGGGTCATCGTCCGCGAGCGGTACTCAGAGCCAGTCGACGGCTCTGACGCTCCAGGACTCCGAGGGGCTGGCGAACAAGACGTCTGCACCCGACGTCTACAGCGTGAGTCCGGAAACGAGCACCTCGGCGACAACGACCTACGGAGGTTCGAGCACCACGGTGACGGTCACGGGAACGTACCCGAGTTACTTCCGAGCATCGAACAGCCCTGTTCAGAATGGCGCGTATTTCACAGCAACCGATGTGAACAAGGCGCACAACGTCGTAGATATTGGCACGACCGTTGCGCAGGATCTGTTCGGGAACAACGGGTCCGCGGTCGGAAAGTCCCTCTCGATAGGCGGTACACCCTTCGAGGTCTTGGGAGTGCTGAAGTCGAAGGGCACCACCGGAATCACCGATGCCAATGCCATCGCCATCGCGCCTTACACCTCGGTGGAGGACGTCCTCACCGGCTACGGGTCGCTCAGCGAGATCCTCGTTCAGGCCACGTCTGCCCAGACGACGAGTGCGGCCGATTCCGAAATAACGGCGATCCTCGACAAAGAGCTGGGCGTAACGTCGTCGACCAGCACAGCGAGCGGCATCTCGGGATTGTCAAGTGGGTCGAGTTCCTCGAGCTCGCAGCCATTCGAGGTGCTCAACCAGTCCCAGCTTCTCTCGACCAGCACCTCCACCAGTCATACCTTCACGGTCCTCTTGGGGGCGGTGGCGGCGATCTCGCTCCTCGTCGGCGGGATCGGCATAACCAACATCATGCTGGTGACCGTCACCGAAAGAACCCGGGAGATTGGGATCCGCAAAGCCATCGGGGCTCCGAAGGGCGCGATTCTCGGGCAGTTCCTCGCGGAGTCAGTACTGCTCTCTATCTTCGGCGGTGTGCTCGGGATCGTGGCGGGCTTCGTCGGGAGCAAGTTCACCATCGTAGGGGTCAAGCCGGTGATCGTGCCGAGTTCCATCGTGCTGGCCGTAGGAGTCTCCGTCCTCATCGGGCTCTTCTTCGGCAGCTACCCCGCCAACAGGGCCGCTTCGATGCGGCCTATCGAGGCACTTCGCTATGAGTGAGGAGTCAATCATGTCGGACACCGAGCCGACTCAGCAGTTCCCAGAGGGACTGCAAACCAAGTCCCCGTTGGGGGAGGATCTGCTAGCGGTCGAGGAGTTCTTGTCGCGCCCCGCCGAGNNGACCTCGAGACGATGCTTGCAGTTCGCCCGCCGCGCCGAAAGCTCCCGTTGCCGACGATGCTTCTCGCCAGTGCGGTGCTGATCGGAGCAGGAGTCGCGGGGGGCGTCGAGATCCAGAAACACCTCGGGACCTCATCGACGAGCGGTCTTGGCGCTTTGGCTTCCGCTCTGCGCGGCGGAAGTGTGTCTTCGCGTACGTCGAGCGGAATACCGGGTGGGACCAGTGGGCTCTTCGGAGGTTCCGGGTCAGGGAGCACGACTGTCGGCACCGTCACGTTGGTCGACGGCTCGACGATCTATGTGACGACATCGAGTGGTGGCATCGTAAAGGTCAGAACGACCCCGTCCACGACCGTCCAAGTCACGCAGAGCGGTAGCGTCTCCGATCTCAAACCCGGGAGCACCGTGGTCGTCACCGGTTCGGGATCTGGCGGCACCATGACCGCCAAATCGGTCTCACAGAGCGCGAGCAGCGGCTGAGTCCATCGAATATGAGGGCGAGGAGTCAAATGAAGGTACAAGACATCGATGGTGAAACGGCCGTCCTTGGCGGAAGCCGCCTGCTGTTCAAGAGCGCTCTTGTGTTGGTATTTGCGGCAAGCCTCGCTGCGTGCGGGGGGGCTGCCAAATCGAACAGCACGGCCTCTGACTCGCGATCATCGGCGCTTGCCACGTACTCGAATTGCCTGAAGGAGCACGGCGTGACCTTGCCGTCCAATTTCGCCAAGACGCCGCGAAACGGCTCGTTCCCGACGGGCTCGGTCCCATCGGGCTCGATTCCATCGGGCTCGGTCCCGTCGGGCTCGATTCCCCAAGGGAACGCGCCCGCCGGAGTGAGTAGCAGCAAGTTCCGGGCGGCAGAGGCCGCGTGCCGGTCCAAGCTGCCCAGCAGCGGCTTCAGCGGCGCGCCTGGCGGCGGAACGCCGGGAAGCGGTTCGCTGAGCAACTTCGGCGCTTTCTCCAGCTGCATGTCCGACAACGGGGTGAAACTCAAGGACACCGGGCCGAGCGCGCTGGCGAGTCTCAACCAGAGCGATCCCACCGTGCAGTCCGCTATGAAGAAGTGCAGCCCACTGCTTCAGTCTGGATCCACGTCAACCACTACGACCGGCTAACGCACAGGCATCGCTTGGAGTGGGGTTGGCGTCGTCGGTGGTGTCATCGAGAGTGGAGATGCCTGATCGAAGGGGCGGTGTGGTGTAGGGCACCAAAATCCCGATCAGACCGCTGAACTGGCACTGCGCATTGATGTCGGCCATCATCCGCCGTGCTTTTCTCTCTCCTCTACGTCGGGCNNCACGCACGTGTGAGATACCAACCAGCAGACCGGGCGATCCTTGCAGCATTGAGCCGTTTACTCCCCCGATCGCGTTGGCGGTCCTTCCTGGTCACCCCCGAGACCCTGCTGCGCTGGCACCGCGAAGCTGCAAAACGCAAGTGGCGTCGCTGGAGAAGGCAACGACAGCCTGGGCGATCGACGTTGGGTCCGACCTGGTCGACTTGATCGTCCGCCTCGGCCGGGA
>PLIG01000091.1 GCA_003139255.1 Acidimicrobiaceae bacterium
GGCGGGAAACGCTGTGTTTCTCCTGGTACTCGCCCATGTCGATCCGCACCATCGCACGGTCGTCGTCGAAGAGGAACCCCGCGAGCACCCGGGCCAGCTCCGTCTTTCCCACCCCCGTCGGCCCGAGGAACAAGAACGAGCCGATCGGCCGGTTCGGGTCCGAAAGCCCCGCGCGGCTGCGCCGGATGGCGTTGGCCACAGCGGTGACGGCTTCGTCCTGGCCAACGACGCGCGCGCTCAGGGCATCCTCCATGTGCACGAGCTTTTGCAGCTCGGACTCCATGAGACGGGTGACGGGAATGCCGGTCCAGCGGCTGACCACCTCGGCCACATCCTCGGCATCCACCTCTTCCTTCAACATGGCCCCCCCGCTCTGGGACTCGGCGAGTGCCTTGGTGGCCTCCTCCACTCGCCTCTCTAGGTCTGGAACCACGCCGTAGCGAATCTCAGAGGCGCGCGTCAGGTCCCCGTCGCGTGCGAAACGCTCTGCCTCGCCCTTTCGCACCTCCAGCTCCTCCTTCAAAGAGCGGATGGCCGAGATGGCCTCCTTCTCCGACTGCCACCGCGCTGTCATGGCATCGGTTTGCTCCTTCAGATTGGCCAGTTCCTCCTCCAGGCGACTCAGCCGCTCTGCGGAGACAGGGTCTGTCTCCTTGGCCAACGCCACGCGCTCGATCTCGAGCTGTCGCATGCGCCTGGCGACGACGTCGATCTCGGTGGGCATGGAGTCGATCTCGATGCGAAGTCCGCTGGCGGCTTCGTCCATGAGGTCGATGGCTTTGTCCGGCAGAAAGCGCCCTGCCACGTAGCGATCCGAGAGCACCGCGCAAGCGACGAGGGCGGCGTCTTGGATCCGGACTCCATGGTGGACCTCGTAGCGCTCCTTCAGTCCCCGAAGTATGGCAATCGTGTCCCCCACTGACGGCGGTGCCACGTGTACCGGTTGGAAGCGACGCTCGAGCGCGGCGTCCTTCTCGATGTGACGGCGGTACTCGTCGAGGGTCGTGGCGCCGATCATGCGCAGCTCGCCGCGCGCGAGCATCGGCTTGATCATGTTGCCGGCGTCCATGGCTCCTTCTGCGCCACCGGCGCCCACGATCGTGTGCAGCTCGTCGATGAACGTGATCACCTCGCCCTCGGCATCGGTGATCTCTTTCAGCACCGCCTTCAGGCGCTCCTCGAACTCGCCCCGGTACTTGGCCCCTGCCACCATGGCCGAGAGGTCGAGCCCTACGACGCGCTTGTCGCGCAGGCCCTCGGGAACGTCACCCTCGACGATCCGGTTCGCCAGACCCTCTACGATCGCCGTCTTTCCGACACCGGGTTCACCGATGAGCACAGGGTTGTTCTTCGTACGCCGAGAGAGCACCTGGATCACACGGCGGATCTCCTCGTCCCGGCCGATGACCGGGTCGAGCTTCCCTGCGCGCGCCAGGTCGGTGAGATCCCGGCCGTATTGCTCCAGAGCTCGATACTGCTCCTCGGGGGTCTGCGAGGTCACCCGGTGGCTCCCGCGCACCTCGCGAAGTGCAGCGAGCAACCGGTCGCGCGACACACCGATGCGCTCCGCCATGGCGAGCAGGAGGTGCTCGACCGACAGGTACTCGTCGCCCATCTCCCGGCGCAGCGCGTCCGCCGCGTCGATGGCGTCACGCGTCTCGCGCGAGAGCTGGGGCTCGGCAGACCCGTAGGCCTTCGGCAACGAAGCAACGTGCTCCCGGAGCCGGTTGGCGAACGATCCAGGTTCCACGCCTGCTCGCGCGAGCAACGGCAATGCCAGTCCCTCGGGTTGTCCCACCAGGGCTGCCAGCAGGTGGTCAGGGGTGACTTCAGGATGGTTCTCGGCGCGCGCGTTCTCGACCGCGCCGGAGAAAGCCTCCTGAGTCCGAAGAGTCCAACGGTTCGGGTCTATCGCCATCGGCTTGTGCTGCTCTCTCTCGTTGTCTCGCGTCTCTCGCGTCCGGCCGTATGCGCTAACAGGATCGTCGCGGTGCGTCGCGCTGCACCAAGCTCACCTGACGCAATGGCACCAGGTCGCGGCGATACTGGCGGTGGGTGCGCTCGACAGCCTCTGCGGCTTCTGCGCGTACCCGATCGAGCTCGATGCGCAGCTGCTCCAACTGGGCCTCGAACTCGAGCACTCGCCGCACTCCTTCCAGGTTCAGTCCAGCCGCAGTCAGGTGGCCGATGTGCCGCACCCGCTCGATGTCCGCGGGCGAGTACCTCCGGCTCCCACCTCCGGTGCGCGAGGGGTCCACCAGTCCTTTGCGCTCGTAGATGCGAAGCGTCTGAGGATGCACCCCGGCAAGCTCGGCGGCCACAGAGATCACGTACACGGCGCGTATGTCCTCGCGCACCAGGGCGCGGGCGTGGCTTTCAGGACCGTTCGTGCCCACGTCACGGTTCGGCTCCGGCACGAAACCGGGTCCCGGCGTCGACAACGGGCGGATCTGAGCTGCCGAGCCCTTGCTCATCGCGCTCCAGGTCGCTCGTCTTCTCTCGCGCTCCAGGTCGCTCATCTTCCTGTCACCCCCAGGTGTTCACGCGGTGCCTCATCGGAGACGCGCGCAAGTGATTCGACGGCCGCACGCTGTGCCTGGTTGAGCTTCTTCGGTACCGCCACCTCCACGGTGACGAGCAAGTCGCCGCCGCGCCGGCCAGTGCCGGGAACTCCCCGGCCTTTCACCCGGAAGGTCTGTCCCGAAGCGGTGCCGGGCGGCACGCGCAAGGTGACGGGGTCGTCGAGCGTGGGCACGGTGATCGTCGTGCCGAGCACCGCTTCGGCGAACGTGACCGGAACGTTCAAAGTGAGGTTCTTGCCTCTGCGACCGAAGAACGGGTGGGTCCCCACATGCGCTACCACGTACAGGTCGCCTGCCGGGCCGTTGGCGCGCCCAGGGGCTCCGCGGCCTTTCACCCGGATTCGCTGGCCGTCTTCGACCCCGGCGGGGATACGCACCTTCACTTCGCGCGTCCTGCGGATCACCCCGCTTCCGCGGCAGGTCGCACACGGCTTCTCCACGACAGTCCCTCGCCCTGCACAGGTCGGACAGATCCGGCTCAACGAGAAGAGTCCCTGGTTGTCCTCGAGCGCACCGGTGCCGTGGCACGTTGTGCAGGTGACTGGCGACGTGCCAGGTGCGGCACCCAATCCGCCGCAGGTCTCACATCGCGCCTCTCCGGCCACGTGCACCGACGTGGTCACGCCCCGCACAGCGTCCTGGAACGACAGGTGCAGCTCTGTCTCGACGTCCGATCCACGGCGCGGTCCCGAGGCACGCCCTCGACGTCCACCGAAGACACCTCCGAGACCACCGAACAAGTCGCCCAGGTCACCGAGGTCATCGATCCTGAACGTCGCTCCACCTGGACCGCCAGCGCCGCCTTGCCCGAACCCCACCGCCCCGAGCCGCCGTACTTCGTCGTACTCCTTGCGCTTGCCGGCGTCCCCGAGAACGTCATATGCGGCGGTGATCTCCTTGAAGCGGTCCTCGGACCCCGGATTGGCGTCAGGGTGGTACTGCTTGGCCAGCTTCCTGTAAGCGCGCGTGATCTCCTTGTCCGTCACGCTCAACGGAATCCCGAGTATCTGGTAGTAGTCCTTCTCGAGCCACTCCCGCTGCGCTACCACGGTTCAGCTCCTGGTTCTCTGCACGCCGGTCTCCTGCACGCCGGTCTTTATCCCCGCACTCGCACCATCGCCGGTCGAATCACCCTGCCTTTCCACCGGTACCCCACTCGCAAGACCGCCACCACCACGGGCCCCGCCGTCTCGGCGTCGTCTTCGGCCTTGGCTTCGCCCTGGGTGGCACCTCCACCGGTCGCCTCAGAGGTCTCGTGATCCACCGGCTCATGCTCGACAGCCTCGTGCGCCGTGGGGTCGAAGGGTGCGTTGGTGTCACTCACGCGCTCGAGGCCCTCCTTGGACAACGTGTCGAACAACAATGCCGCGGCCTGCACCAGCGCCTTTCCTTCCGGGGAAGGGTTCGTGGCGTCGCCCAGGTGGGCGCGCGCCAAGTCAAAGGCATCGAGAACCGGGAGAAGGCTCACGACCAGTCCTTGCGCGGCTCGTTCGAGCAGATCCGTCTGCTGGCGCAGCATGCGCTTCTTGTAGTTCTCAAAGTCGGCCTGCAAGCGACGCAACATCTCGAAGTACTCGTCGCGTTCGCGCCGTGAAAGCGTCAGCGCCGCCTCGAGATCCTCCTGCGCGACCTCGGCCGACATTTCGGATCGTTTGCCGGTCTCCGTTGGCCTGGTCCCAGCCTCCGCCTGCCCTGTATTCACGTCTTCCTCCTCCACGTGCTCAGGCTCGGCCGACATTTCGGATCGCTTGCCGGTCTCCGCCTGCCCTGTATTCACGTCTTCCTCCTCCACGTGCTCAGGCTCGGTCGGCGCGCCGACGGGGGCAGGCCCGAAACCGGGACCAATCCCGGAATGCTGACGCGAGCGCGAGCCATCGGAGGCATCTCGCCGCGGGCTCATGCTCCAGGCTCGTCGACGATCTCAGCGTCGACCACCTCGTCCTCAGATGACTCACCCGACTCCCCGCCAGTGCTACCGGAAGACGTGGCCGCGCCCTGGGAGCTCTTGGCGGCCTCCTCGTAGAGCCGCTGGGTGAAACCGTGACTTGCGCTCATGAGCGCCTCGGTGGCGTCTTTCATCTTCGCGACGTCGCTACTACCAAGCGCCTCCTTCAAGGTCCCCAGAGCAGACTCCACCTTTCCTTTCTCGTCACCTTGGAACTTCTCACCCTGCTCGCGAAGGAGCTTCTCCGTCTGGTACACGAGGGTGTCGGCGTTGTTGCGGATCTCTGCCTCCTCGTGCCGGCGCCGATCGTCCTCGGCGTGAGCCTCGGCGTCGCGCACCATGCGATCGATCTCGTCTTTCGGCAGGGAGGACTGGCCGGTGATCGTCATTGACTGCTGCTTGCCCGTAGCTGTGTCGCGGGCCAAAACATGGACAATCCCGTTCGCGTCGATGTCGAACGTCACCTCGATCTGAGGCACGCCGCGCGGGGCGGGAGGCAATTCCACGAGCTGGAACTTGCCCAACGTCTTGTTGTACATGGCCATTTCGCGCTCACCCTGAAGAACATGGATCTCCACCGAAGGCTGGTTGTCCTCCGCGGTGGTGAACACCTCGGACCTCTTGGTCGGGATGGTGGTATTGCGCTCGATCAGACGGTGCATGACAGCACCTTTGGTCTCGATGCCGAGGCTCAGCGGGGTCACGTCGAGCAAGAGAATGTCCTTCACCTCGCCCTTCAGTACACCGGCCTGGATGGCGGCGCCCACAGCCACGACCTCGTCGGGGTTGACCCCTTTGTGCGGCTCCTTGCCCGTGAGACCCTGAACCAGCTCCTGGATGGCAGGGATTCGGGTCGAGCCGCCCACCAACACGACGTGGTCGATGTCCGACTTGGGTATCCCGGCGTCCCCTACGGCCTGCTCGAACGGGCCCCGGCAGGCCTCGACCAGGTCCGCCGTCAGCTCGGTGAACTTGGCACGCGAGAGCTTCATGTCAAGGTGCTTCGGTCCCTCGGAGGTGGCCGTGATGAACGGCAGGTTGATGGTCGTCTCTTGCACGGAGGAAAGCTCGATCTTCGCCTTCTCGGCAGCCTCCTTCAGACGTTGGAGCGCCATCTTGTCGGCGGAGAGGTCCACGCCCTCAGTGTTCTTGAACTCGGTCACGAGCCAGTCGATGATCCGCTGGTCCCAGTCGTCACCGCCCAGGTGCGTGTTCCCAGAGGTGGACTTCACCTCGAACACTCCGTCGCCGATCTCGAGAACCGACACGTCGAACGTCCCACCGCCCAGGTCGAAGACGAGGACCGTCTGCTCCTTAACCTCCTTGTCCAAGCCATAGGCAAGAGCAGCAGCAGTCGGCTCGTTGATGATGCGAAGCACCTCGAGCCCGGCGATCTGGCCAGCCTCCTTGGTGGCGGTGCGCTGCGCGTCGTCGAAGTACGCAGGCACGGTGATCACTGCCTGGGTCACGGTCTCGCCCAGGTACGACTCAGCATCCCTCTTCAGCTTCTGCAGGATGCGGGCGGAGATCTCCTGGGACGTGTACTTCTTACCGTCGATGTCGATGCTCCAGGAGGTGCCCATGTCGCGCTTGACCGAGCGGACGGTGCGGTCGGGGTTGGTGACAGCCTGGCGCTTGGCCACCTCGCCCACGAGGACCTCACCGCCCGACTTCGAGAACGCGACGATCGACGGCGTGGTCCGGCCCCCTTCCGCGTTGGGAATCACGACCGGGTCCCCGGCCTCCAAGACGCTCACCACGGAGTTGGTGGTCCCGAGGTCGATTCCGACAGGCTTGGGCATGTTCGTGTCCTCCAAATCTCGTGGCTGGTGCCCGGCAACCCTCACCCGGCCTCACCAGCCCTGTGCTTGACTGATATGAGTATAGCGAACTTGAGTGCTTCTGTATCAGGTTAGTTCCAGCTGAGGCTTTGCACCGAAACCCCAGGTTGCACCCCAAATGGGCGGTCTGCACCTTGAAGACTCTCGCGGATGGCTGGGCCTGGTGCGGGCCAGGATTTGCTCGTGCGGTGGGTGCTGGGTCTGATAACGGCTTTCGCGGTAGGAGCCGGAGTATCGTTCCTCTTCCGCCTGTTTCTCGGCCAGCATCTCTGGAACAGCGCGACGGGGCTACTTGTAGGCATGGGTAGCGCCTTCGTTCTCGGCAGGTTCGTATCCCTGCCGTGGGCGCGGCGCAAGGCGTGAAAAACCTGCCGTGAGTAGGACCTACACTGTTCGGTCCCCGTGGCCCGATCCCGTGAACGTCCTTCCCGAAATTTCCTTGACAAAAAGCTAAAGGTCGGGCCCCGACCTGCCGATAAGGGTGGGCGGATACTTCTATGTCCGACAATGACCCCGTTCCCCGACGGGGTCATTGCGCGTCCGGCAACGAACTCCTCCCGGCCTCTGCGCCAGATACAAAGCCCTGCTGAGGGGCCTTTTTGCCTTTCGTGGAGAAACGCTCGGGCTAGGCTCGAGATGTGGTCGAGCTGGTTCTCCTTCGGCACGGCGAGTCCACTTGGAACGCCGAGAACCTCTTCACGGGGTGGACCGACGTCGACCTGACCCCTGCCGGGGAGGCCGAGGCGGTCGAGGCGGGCCGACTTCTCGCTGTCGAGCAGGGCCGTGGCCTTGACCTGCGGGTGGTGCACACCTCGGTGCTCACCAGGGCCGTGCGCACGGCCAATCTGACCCTCGACGAGCTCGGCCGGTCCTGGCTGCCGGTGAGGCGGCATTGGCGGTTGAACGAACGCCACTACGGGGCTCTACAAGGAAAGAACAAGAAGGAGACGGCCGAGGAATTCGGACTGAAGAAGGTGAAGATGTGGCGGCGCGGCTACGTGACGCCGCCTCCACCGTTGCCCCCCGAGGACGAACGCCACCCGCTGCACGACCTGCGCTATCGCGACGTGCCCACAAGCGCGCTCCCTGACAGCGAGTGCCTGGCCGATGTCGTGGCCCGCCTCTTGCCCTATTGGGAAGACGTCATGGTCCCGGACTTACGCGCCTTCGGGAGCGTGCTCGTCGTCGCCCACGGCAACTCGATACGCGCTCTGGTCAAGCACCTGAAGTCCATATCTGACAACGACATCGTCAGGCTCGAGGTGCCTACCGGCGTGCCCTGGGTGTTCGCCTTGAACGAGTCCCTGGCGGTGTCAGACGACCGTTTCCTCGGCGACCCCGCCTCGGTGGCAGAAGCCGCTGCGGCTGTCGCCCGCCAAGCGGGCTGAGAGCGTCATCGACACAGGCGCTGGTTCCTACAGGGCGTCCTTCCCACGCTCGCCCGTGCGCACGCGCACCACGGCGTCGACCGGCAACACCCACACCTTCCCGTCACCGATCTTTCCGGTGGCAGCGTTGCCCACCACGGAATCGACCACCTCGTCTACTTGCGCGTCGTCCACGAGGACCTCGACGCGGATCTTCGGGACGAAATCAACCTCGTACTCCGCGCCCCGGTAGACCTCGGTGTGGCCTCGCTGGCGGCCGAAGCCCTGGGCCTCGGTGATCGTCATGCCCTGCACGCCGAGCGTCTTCAACGCCTCCTTCACCTCGTCGAGCTTGAAAGGCTTGAGGACTGCCACCACCAACTTCATGTCGTGCTCCGTTTCGTCAGCTCGCTCTGTCTACGGGTTCGCGTCACTACGGTGCATCCATTCCCGAGGGTGGAGACGGATCCCCGACGGTGAGGCCGGCCATTTCGAACGCACCAACTCGTTCGGCGAACCTCTCCTCGGGGTAAGCCTCTTCGTCGTGGATGGCGATGTCGCCGATCTCGAGATCCTCGTCCTTCTCCCGCAGTCCACGAGTTATGAGCCTCACGATCTGAAGCAGAATGAAGGTCATCACCCCAGTGAAACAGATCACCCAGACAGCGGTTATCAGCTGCCAATTGAACTGGTGCCAACCACCACCGTAGAAGAGCCCGGTCACGCTGAACGACCCCTTGCAGTTCGACAGCTTGGTAAAATTCGAGCCCGAGCAGCCGTATTCCACCATGCCGGGATCTGCGAAGAATCCAACTAGCAACCCTCCCGTGAGCCCCGCGATTCCGTGGGTGTAGACGACACCCAGAGCGTCGTCGACCCGGCTGAAAGGCCTGACCTTCGAGAGGTAGTTCCACGCCACCCAGACGATAGCCGCGGCGATCAGGCCCTCGAGGAGCGCACCATATCCGTTCACCCAGCCGGCTCCCGGAGTGATGCACACCAGACCGACGATCATGCCGTTCACCGCGCCCAGGAACGTCGGCTTGCGCTGCTTGAGAAACAACATGTCCATGAACACCCATGTCATCAGCGCAGCGGCGGTGCAAAGGTTCGTGTTCAGCACCGCAGACGCCGCGTCGGTTCCCGCGTAGAACGGGTCGCCGCCGTTGAACCCGTTCCAGCCCAGCCACAGGATGCCCGCTCCCACCGCGATCATCGGCAGGTTGTTCGGGACGCCGTGCAGGCGGTCACGCCGGAGCCGAGGCCCGACAACCCAAGCGGCCACGAAACCGGTCACGCCGGCGGCGAGGTGGATGACGTACCCACCGGAGTAGTCCACGGCACCCTTCTGTGCCCACCAGCCGAAGCCCCAGATGAGGAAGGCGTTCACCGTGTATACGAAGAAGATCCACAGCGGCACGAAAAGCAACCAGGCCTTGAACTTCATCCTGCTCACGACGCTCCCCAGGAATAGGAGGGGGGTGATGGCGGCGAACACGAACTGGAAGTAGGCGTATGTCGCAGTCGGGAAGTGGAACGGGATGGATGTTCCTTCGGGGAGCACCGCCTGGTTCTGTTCGCCGAAATGGCTCACGATCGGTTGGAAGGGTTTCCCCCAAAGATTGTGGAAGAAGCCGGCGATTCCTGTGCCTCCGCCACCCCCGATCGGGTTGCCGAACCCTTGGTTGAACCCCGTGAGGACCCACACGATCAGGACGAGGCTGAAGCCCGCGAACACCATCAACATGGTGTTGACGGCCCACTTCTTCTGAACCAGGCCCCCGTAGAGGACAGCGATGCCTGGAAGGCTCATCAGCCCTACGAGCGTGGCCGTCACGAGCTGCCACGTGTTGTCAGCGGGATTCAGCCAATGGGGATACGGGATCGGCACCGGGTCTGCTCCTCTCAGTTCGCCTGTCAGAAAGTCGTCCCGTGCCGAACGCGGCCCGCGGACGGGTGCGCGACGGGTGGGGCTCTCCCTGACGCCGGTAGTATTTCTGGCCCCGATTTCCAGGCAGTCACGCGCGTGTTACCGGCGCGTGAACTCGTAGGCCAGTGCGCAAATGAGAGCTGCCGGTGCGCGCCGATGGGGGGCCGGAATAGGACCCCGTTCGGCGTAGCTCTAGTCCCTCGTGCCACCAACCGGAGGCACAGTCGGGAGTTGTCGGCTTCAGCCTCCGGCGCTAACCGACGGTGCCTCGGCGGTGGTCGCTCCGAACGACTCCTCCACCACCTGCGACAGGTCGAGTACCCGCACCTCGTCCTCGCGCTGGCGGTCCTTCACCGCGTCGTCGATCATGATGAAGCAGTAAGGACACGCCGTCGAGATCACGTTCGCCCCGGTGGAAAGCGCTTCATCGGTGCGCTCGAGGTTGATCCGCTTGCCCAGGTTCTCCTCCATCCACATCCGTGCGCCGCCGGCACCGCAACAAAAGCCTTTCTCGCGATGCCTGCGCATCTCGATCTGTCGGAGGCCCGGGACCGCGTCGAGCACGTGTCGGGGCTCGTCGAAAACCCGGTTGTGCCGACCGAGATAGCAGGGATCGTGGTACGTCACGGTCGTATCCATCGACCCTGGAGCCAAGCGCCCCTCGGCGACCAGGTGGCTGAGCAGCTGGGAGTGATGGATGACCTCGAAGTTCCCGCCGAGGTCCGGGTACTCACGTGAAAGGGTGTTGAAACAGTGGGGGCAGGAGGTCACTACCTTCTTGGCTCCGACTTCTTCGAGGGTGGCGATGTTCGCCTTCGCGATCTCCTGATAGAGGTACTCGTTGCCGAGCCTGCGTACGGGATCACCAGTGCAGCTTTCGCGCTGCCCCAAGATCGCGAATCGCACCCCGGCCCGATGCAACAGGCGTGCCGTGGCCTGGGTCGTCTTGCGGGCACGTTCGTCGAGAGCCCCGGCACAGCCGACCCAATACAGGTACTCGATGTCCTGGGGGATGGTCCCCGAGACGACGGGCACCTCGAACTCGAGGCCCTCGGTCCACTCGGTGCGCTTGGAACCACCGAGGCCCCAGGGGTCTCCTTGGTTCTCGATGTTGCGGAGCATGATCCCCGCCTCAGTGGGAAATCGCGACTCCATCAGTACTTCGTAGCGGCGCATGTCCACGATCGTGTCCACATGCTCGATGTCCACCGGGCACTGCTCGACGCAGGCCCCGCATGTCACGCACGACCACAGGACATCGGGCTCGATCGTGCTCGGGACCAGCGTGGGCGCCTCGGCCACACTGGCGCCTGTCCCGTTCCCATTCGAACCCGTTGCATCCTTGCCGTTGGACTTGGCGGCGAGGAGCCGGGGGCCGGACTCCAGGAGATGGTCCCTCAGCGCCATGATGACGAGCTTTGGGCTGAGCGGCTTTCCGGTGTTCCAGGCAGGGCAGGCCTCTTGGCACCTTCCGCATTCAGTACACGTCAAGGTGTCCACCAGCTGCTTCCAGCTCAGATCTTCGATGTGCCCCGCACCGAAGACGGTGTCCTCGGAGACATTCTCCATGTCCATGTCAGGCGTGGTGTAGAGCGCCCCGAGAGCTCTGGGCCTGCGGGACAGTGCCACGTTGATCGGGGCGAAGATGATGTGAAGGTGCTTCGAATGCACCACCAGCACCAGGAAACCCAAGATGATGGTGAGGTTCAGAAGCAGCATCGCGGTTTCGAGGTTCTGGGCTGCTCCCGGGGAGAGTCCGGCGAAGGCCCTCCCGATCCCATGCGAGGCCCAAGCCCACCAGCCGTAGGGGAAGTCACCTGTCACGGTCTGGAATGCCCGGTAGAGCAGCAGGGTCACTACCACGCCGTCAATCAGCGCCAGCGTGACCCATGCAACCTCTATGTGCGAACCGAAGAAACGCGAACGGCGCTCCTTCTTCGCGGGGTTGTCCACCAGGCGGATGACTGCGAAAACGGCGATCGCGAAGAAGACCACGACCGCAGAGGTGTCTTCCAGAAAACCGACCACCGCTGTCTGGCCGATAAGAGGAATGTGGAAAGTCTTCTGAAAGAGGTCACCATATGTCTCGATGATGGTGAGCAGCAGGATGAGAAAGCCCCAAAACGTCAACGCGTGCGCGATCCCTGGCACTGCTTTCTTAAACATCTTCTTCTGCCCGACGACGTCGACCAGCTCGGCCCAGATGCAGCCGGGCACGTTACGTAGTCGGCCATGGTCGGAGCCACCAGCTGCCACCAATCGGGAGAGGAAGTACAGACGCCGACCGACAATGGCAAAGGCCAAACCCGTCACCGCCATCCCGATTACGATCCGAAGGATCGTGTGCTGCTGAGTCGTGAAAGTCGCCGCCGCCATCCCGGTCACGATGCGGACGATCATGCGAAGCTCCTCGTGGGTCATCCGATGCACCCGTTGAGTGGTGCTCGTTGTTCAATGGTGAAGGACCTCTGAGCCAAGCTAGCGCTATCCCTGCGTTGCTCGCAAAGTATTGACACCAGCACTCTTCGTGATGGCAGGAAGCCCCACGGTCCCCGAGTCGCGACACCGAAACCAGACCCTTGAGCAGATATCAGGCGTAGCAAAAGAGATTGGAGAAGATGGTCATCGACGCGCTTGAACGGGGTTGCGAGCCTGCCCGGCCCGGCCATGAGCAGTTCGCTGTGTGGCCGCGATTTGCCATGTCCTGGCGTGCTGAATCCAAACGGCCCCGGAATCCACGTGGTACCGCAGCAGGGCGCGTAGCCACTCCCGTCTGCCCGGCACCAAAAGCGCTGGCGGCCGGAAGAGCCACGCCATCGCGACGATATGGATAGCCTGGATCGCTACCAGCGGGCGTAGTTCAGCGGCAGAACATCAGCTTCCCAAGCTGAGAACGGGAGTTCGATTCTCCTCGCCCGCTCTCAAAAGTCCTGGTCTTGGGTCTGTTCGTCTTCGGAGTCGGCTCCATGTTGCTCGTCGACGACGCGTCCATGGCGCGCCGCGCGTCATCCTCTTCTCCAAGCCGCCGTGTGAGCATCAAGTGAGCTCACATTTGCGTCTTTGAACGCCAATCCACCAACACCGTTGGGTGCGACCCTGAAACCTCTCGAACGACGACCGTGCACGTGGTATCGCTGTTCAGGCAAGTGCGACATGTATCGGTCGCGTGGAACCGGAAGACGGGTGGCGTCCGGCAAAGTAGACCTCTTCCTCATCGATGTCGATGTCTGGCCCGATCGGGCCGAGTTCCTCTCTGTCGAATCGCTCGCGGGCCATTGCTCTCGGCTACCTCCTTCGATATGCGGTGCACGACGTCTCCGACTATGACGTTGCAATCGTGCTTGTACCCTCGTGTATCCGCTCAAGCTCGCGCGCGACGTACTCCTCGTGCTTACGTCCGTCCTCGCGCGCGCGCCGCGGGCTCCAGCGTCCCTTCATCACGAACACGAACGGTATGAAGAAGACGACGCAGCCGAAGGTGACCCACAGCCAGTGCTGCCACTGCGCCGGGGAAGCGGCGGCGGCCTTCTGGAGTGCCAACAGGTGGCCCTGGTACTTTTGGAGGAACTCGAGCTGAGGCTTTATGGCGTTGATGCGAAGCAGCGTGCCTGCATTTCCGTTCACGTCGTGGAGGAGCCTCTCGTAGAGCGCCTGGTGCTGGGTGAGGAGCTGCGTCTCGGTCAAGGAGGTCGCCGCGGTGAAGTCCTTCTGGTGGTGCTGGATGACCGCAATCAGAGGACCGTAGCGTTGCTCGATCGCCAGGGCGTGCGGCACATACCTCTGATAGGGGGAGTTGTTGACCACGTCGTTGATCGAGGTGAGGACGAACGGCGCGATGATGAACGATATCGCGGCCGAGAAGCGCATCAGGCCTCCCCAGATCGAGAGTCCCGTCGCCGTGAGTGCCGGGTTGCGCTCTTCCACGGTCTCGGTGAAGCTTGCCATCCAGGTCGAGAACACCATTCCCAAGAAGAAGAACACCCCCGACCCCACCCATACCATCGTGTAGTAGCTCGAGTTCGCATGCCCCGTGTGGGATATGAGCAACAGCATGAACACCAGCATGCCCAGCGCGCCCACGATCATGAACGGCTTTCTGACCCGAAGGAGATCGCTCAGGACCCCGAATAGGATCAGGCTCCCGCACGTCACCCCCCATATCCAGGTGTCGATCCCATTGGCCTGGGGCAGGGTGAAGAACCCCCGAGCGGTGTGGAACACCGTCTGCCAGTAGGCGACGAAGAAGCCCGAAGCCGTGTAGAACAAGACGAGCAGCACGCTCAGTGCGACCGCAGGCACCACCACGTCGGCGCGCGCCATTTGGCGCCAGGGAGAGCGTGTCGCAGAATCGACGTCGAGACCGCGCGCTTTCAGCTCGACCAGCTCCACGTCGCGCCTGGTTACCATCACCTGATCACGGATCTGCGGCGACAGTTCGCGCAGGAACAACACGGACAGCGCGAAGACAGCAAGTCCGACCACGCCCGAAGCGATGAACTCACGCTGCCAGTCCCCGGAAGTGGCACCAAGGGTGTGGCTCGCCACCAAGCTCGCGGTCAACACCCCCGCAGTGGGTCCGACAGTCCAGAACCCCATCGCAGTGGCCCGTCCCAGCTGAGCAGTGAAGTCACGTACCAGCGCCGCGCTCGCTACGAGCATGACGCCTTCGCACCCTGCTACAGCCGTTATGGCCACGGCGAGCTCCCAAGGCCCGGTCACGTTGGGAATGACGAAGGCCTGTATCACGCCGACCACCCCCAGGCCGCCTATCACGAACCAGGTTCGTCCAATGCGGTCGGCGACTTGGCCGATAAGGGCGGCAAGCACCCCCGCGAACTCCGAGGCGATGATGATGTTCATGTAGAAGCGGAACGAGATGTGGAAGTGCGTTATGAGGGCCGTGACCACGACCGAAGGGACGAAGTACTGGTACCAGAGGACGATCGAGGCTATGACCACCACTGCCAGGTACAAATACCGGCGCGCTGAGCTCGGATAGCCGTGCACCTCGCGGTCGGCCAGCCAGGTCCCGAACCGTCGAGTCGTGCCGCGTGGCGCGGCGCTGAATGTCGCCGCCTCTTCAGAATGCCCTGCGCTTCGCATGTCTATGACAAGTCTTCCCAAACTGAAGACGGGAGTTCCATTCTCCTCCCCCGCTCTCGAAAGTCCTGGTCAGGCTGCCTCTCTGGCTCGGAGCCGCCCCGGCAAGTTCCCCAAGACGCCGGACGACCTACCAGAAGTCTCGTGGTCTATAGGTGACTTCGCGAAACTGATTCAGCTGAAGTTCCCCGTGCCCATCGAGGCGCTCAACACGTGCGCTGAAGTCCCAGACCAATGGATTCCACTAAACAAGATCTTTGATCGTACTGGCGTGGAGCCGCCTTCTGGCCGGGGCCAGCTTGCAGAGTTTGGGTTTTCGGTTCGCACGACTTTCGGTCGTTGCAATCAGCCCTGGGAAGCACAGTGGCGAGCGGGCGGTAAGAACTGTAACTACTACAGGATTGATCAGGCCACCGCCGATGATTGGCATTCGGCCCTCGAAGCGGCGAGTGAAACCGAAGCCGAGGCTACGAGCGAGATCACCTAAGTGACGACCCACTCATCGTCCTAAGGAAGCTCCTGGGCGGCGAGGTACTCCCGCACAAGATCGATCGCCTCACGGGCGCAATCACGCCAGCAGCAGGTCCCATCCTGTAATGCAGATCCCGGGTGGGACCAAAGAGCGCTCCCAACTAATCATACCCATCCGATGACGCGACCTGGAGCCCGGCGAGAAGAATGAGGGAACGCGTCTTCGACGTTGCTGAAAGCGATGTCGGTCAGGTTCGGAGGCTTCGTCGAATGGAGTCGGTTGCTCTTAAGCGAGCAATTCGAAGACTTGCGACTCGAGCTCAACAGCGGGGCGACCGAAGTTGAGGACATATATTGAGGGTTTATGATACCCACCACGCTCATGTGCCATGCGTGCTGAAATCACACGAGCAGCTGCAAACAACAGAACGGTCCTCGTCAGGCCCTGCTCAAGCCGTGTGCGCGATTCGTGCGCGAACGTGCGCGCTACCAGGGTCATGAGCGGTCAGCAGCGGTCACCTCTATACCTGAACGGATCAGGGAATTTGTGCTTGGGCCGAGGTCGACGCCCCAGCTTCAGATCGATTCCCAAGCTGAGAACGGGAGTTCGATTCCCTTCGCCCGCTCTAATTACCCTGGTCAGCGAGGTCTTGCTGGCATTGAAATCAGGATCATGGCGCGTTCATGGCACACTTCTCGCCGCATCGGAGTTGTAACTACTCGTCGCTCCTTATCACTTCTCGCGGATTGAAGAGTCATCCGCTCAACCCAGGTCCGAGCGCTCGTTCTCTGCACGCAGCTCGTCGATCTGCCGACCGAGCTCCTCGAGCTTCGAAGCCCCACCCTCGGCTGGTGCCTCGGGCATTGGGCTCGGCGCTCCCCAAGCCTTAGAGGATCGGCAGCTGACGGATGCGCACGGAGCCTTCCCCAAGCACCACGACACTCCCTTCGCGCAACGGCTCCTCCATTAACTCCAGATTCTCTGTGATCAGGGCCGCGATTTCCTCAACCCGTCTCCCGACGCCACGCCGGAAGAACAGAACCGACGGAGACGTCGACCTCGTGCGAGCGAAGATCGTGCCGAAGTCACTGTCGGCAGACACAACGATCCGGCCCTCGGTTCTCGCTCGTTCGAGGACGGTCTCATCCGTTGCAACCTCAAGTCCAAGGTCGACCCCGTGAACGGCATCGTGACCGCTCTCGTTGAGTTGGAGAGCCAGTCGAGGCGAGAGGTTGACGTCGATCAGGAATTTCACGCAGGTCGAGACAACGGGAGCTCCCGCTCCCGAACGGCTTCTGCGGCGTAATGAAGTGCCTCAGTAACGTCTTCACGCTCGAGGTAGGGCAGATCGGTCAGGATCTCTTCGACGGTCATACCGTCGGCGACCATCGCGACCACCGTGGCGACTGGCACGCGTAGCCCTCTGATGCAGGGCATCCCGTCCATCACTGCTGGGTCGACCGTGATTCGCTCGAAAGTCATACCATTAGGCTACAGTTGCCGCCTGTAAGTTGGGGCATGGCACCTGGTAGTCGTTCGCCTTGAGTCCGGGTACCGCAGTCCTTCGACTGAAACCCTGGGCCGACTTGCTCAGGCACTGGGGATCGAAAAAATATCCATATCAGCGGGACCCCAGAAGGCCCAGCCATCTAGACGGGAACAGCCAGCGTTATTGATATTGACGTCAGTATCATGGCACGTTCATGGCGCGTTCGGGTCTTCTCGGGGCGGTTCGCCGCCGTCCGTGGAGTCACTGACCTGCCGCTGCGGTTCGCTGACCTTCACCAAGTGGGGCTCAAATCTCTTCCCAAGCTGAGGACGGGAGTTCGATTCTCCTCGCCCGCTCCAATTGCCCTGCTCAGCGGGGTTTTCTTGGGCTTGATAACACCCTCATGGCGCGCCTATGGCGCGTTCCTTGCCGCGTCCAGCTTTCACGTGTCTGTTCACGTGTCTGCCACTGCCCGTTATTACGATCGCATTCGCACATCGAACCCGAGGCTTGCGTATGCAGGGAGGCGCTTGGCGTGCATCCGTGCAAGCACAGGTACCTGGATATCGACATAGTCGTGGACCTCGACACTCATCTTGTCCTCGAGAGGCCTCAGCACGCGACCCACGTACTGCACCAACCGGCCCTTGAAGGCGAGCGGGAAGGCAAGGAACAGCGTATCCAGCGGCGGACAGTCGAACCCCTCGCCGAGGAGGCTCCCGGTCGCCACCAGCACAAGCCCCACACCAGGTACGCCACGGCTGAGCTGCTCAACCACCTTCGTTCGAACCTTCTTGGACATCCCCCCGTAGAGGACCATGGGTTCGGTCCCGAGCTTCTCGAGGCTGCTGACAAGCCGCTGCACATGCTCGGTCCACTGAGTGAGCACCAGACAGTTCCGCCCTGCAGCCACGGCGTGATGCACATCAGCACAGATGCGGTCGGTCCTCTCCTCATCTTCAACGAGGCCTCTGAAGATCTGTTGAATTCCCTGGTCCTCTGGCTCTGGCACGGAGTGGTCCGTCTTGTGTACCACGAGCTGGAGTTGAATGAGGGATGAGCCGCCTGCTCGTATGCCGATCCTGTGACGGATCGGCCCGCAGTACATCGTGATCAACCCTTGGAGCCCATCACGGCGATACGGCGTTGCGGTGAGTCCCACCCAGCGTCTCACCGCGAGCTGCCGGACACATCGTTCAAAAGTGACTGCCGGAACATGGTGGCACTCGTCGACAACGACGAACCCATAGGACAGCCCCAATTCCTCAAGGTCTTCACGCCACGCCAAGGACTGGACAGTGGCGATATCGATCGTCCCCTTGGAACGTCGCCGACCGCCGCCGAGCTGGCCGATCTGCTTCTGCTCCAGGCCGAGGTGGTCGACCAGCCGCTCTCGCCACTGCTCCACGAGGGGCTGGCGATCCACGATGACAAGGGTGGGCATGCCATGGTGCGCGATGAGAGCGCACGCGATGACCGTCTTACCCGACCCCGGCGGTGCCACGAGCACGCCCAGGTCGTGCTCAACCAGGGCGTCGAAGGCGGCCTGCTGCTCCACAGTGAGCGCTGCACCGAACTCGTATGCGGCGGCCTGCGGATCCGAGCACTCCTCGCTCACGACGAGGCGGCTACCGGACTCGGAAATGATCTTCTCGGCCTGCGCTCGGAGCCCCCTCGGGAGAAAGAGCCGGTCGAGCGTCTCTCGGTAGCACCTGATGAACCGCGGCGTGCTCCACGTTGAGAAGCGGAGCCGCTCCTTCTCGTAATACTCCGGGTTGTGCAGCGATGCCGCGTACTTAAGCGAGGAAAGCAGTGCCGGCGGGAGCCCGATCCGCTCGATGCCAAGCATGGCACCGGTCTCGGCGTTCACCTGGTCCGGCGGCTTGGGAGACGTGGCCAAGCGCGACCTGCGATAACAGGCCTCGTCGGGACCGGCCTCTATCACCCGGGCCGACTGCGCGAGCTCGCCGGCGGCCTTGGCCGAAAGACGGCCAAGCGAGGACAAGAACGACCACTGGTCGGCGAAAGGTTCGAGGGTCGAGGGATCGAGAAAGACCGTGGTACCGCGCTTCCGGCATTCCCCCTGGAGCGGAAGAGCGATGAGATTCCCGAATGAGCCCTTGGGCATGAAGTCCTGTGCTGGGAACAGCCGGTCATAGCTCACAAGGTCCAGTTCGGCCCGCACGGTCATCGCTTCACGTAGGAGATTCGCGCCGATCTGGCGGGCCACGGATGCTTGCACCGGCGCCGAGAAGAAGGCCCACACATGTGCTCCATCCCCGGATCTGGAGCGCTCGAGCGCGACAGGGATTCCCATGGCGCGAGCCACGTCGAGATACGCGAGCGAATCGAGCACCCACCCGGAGCCGTCGAAGTCACATGCGAGCAACTGGCAGGTGTCCCCCTTCATAAGGGGATAGAGACCCACATGCGCGTCCCCGGCGAGATGGGTAGCGACGACTTCCTCTGTCAGCGGCAAATACTCCCGTCCCGGTTTTTTCGAGTTGCCCCAGCCGCCGCGGACAGCAGGGCCCCAGCCAGTCTTGCGGGTGCGGGGGTTCTCCCAGCGCAAGGCATGGACGTCCGTCCGCCCTACGAATCTCGCGTGGAACAGGGCGACTTTCGCCTCTCGGGGCGAATCGCGATCGACAGCCACCATGGCACGTTCGTCCCCAGCGGCGGCTTCGAGAAAGAGGGTCGGCTCCCATGGCGTGACCGCTTCCTCGCGCGTTCCGACACCGAGGAGATTTCGGAGTCGATCGTTCTCCGCTTGCAGATCAGCAACCTGACAGCGCAGGTCTTCGATTTCAGCCTGGTCTGAACTGGCCAATCCGTGTGCGACCATCAAGCGCTACGAGTTAAGGCGCTGGGATAAAGGGGCCGTCGCTCACAATGCCTCAGCCAGCCAGGTCCCTCCTACGGACCCACGACTTCGGTGCCTTCAAGCTCCTGGCGATGCTGTCGCGAAGTTCGTCGGGATACTCGACGGCCTCTGGGGCGACGACAGCCGGCGTCAGAACGATCCGCCCGTCGATCTCCTTGGACACCAGGTAGTGCTCACGATCGGCCAACTTCCCCAGACTGACCCGTTGCCGGTTGTCCACCGTGACCAACTTCGTTCCGGTGTTCATATCGCTCACTTTCGTTTCACCACGGGCAACCGACCCATCGACCGGTACCCCACTCCCGAAGGGAGCTCCCCACCTCCCAAGGATTCTATCGGATCTGCCTCCTGGGGGCAATTGGGATCTAGGGTTTGACACGTAATCGGGTACGACCCATGATATCTCGATGCCGGAGCTCTTCTTCACCTGGCCAGCACAGGACGGCATGCGGGCCTTAGCGGCTGATCCCGGCCGGGAGCTGCTTCTGGCCAGGGTCAATGAGGTCCTCGACCTGATCGAGCAGCAGCCAGGGTCGGCCGAAGCGCGGCGTCTGCGCTTCTGGGACCCGCCTTCATGGGGGATTCCCGTCGGTTATCGCGAGGACAGTTACGTCGTCACCTGGATGAGTGGCATGGACTTCGCCGAGTGGGCAGACCCCACGGACGTCGCGGAGCTGATCGTTGAAATCGGAGATCTTTCCGCATGGATCGTGGTTCTCTATGTTGGTCTTCGACCGGAATAGGTCACGCCGGCACAAGAGCACTCAGGCTGTCGGCCTGCGGCGCACGGCACGACATCCTCCGCGACTTGCTCTTATTGATAGTGACGTCAGGATCATGGCGCGTCCGAATCCTTTCGGGGTGGTTCGCCGCCGTCCGCCGAGTCACTGACTTGCCATTCTTGTTCGCCGACATTCGCCAAGTGGAGCCTGGATTTTTTCCCAAGCTGAGGACGGGGGTTCGATTCTCCTCGCCCGCTCTGAATCTCTCTACTCAGCGGCCATTCCGCTGACATCGATCAGGCAGCATGGCGCGTTCATGGCGCGCTTCTGTCCAAAGGGTCGACACAACACGCGTGGTGCAGTGCAGCCGGGGTGGTAGAGCAAAGGCCGCCACATGGTTGATACTTTCGGCAATCTGACGGGACGTCAGACCCGTCTGGATCGATCGAGCAGAAGATCGCGCCTCGCCACGATCCGCCGTCGCCGCGACGACACGAGCAGCTCGGGCGACCCAAGGTCGATCTGTCCATAGCGCTCCGAGCGGTCGAAACCGGCCGCTTTCATCAGCGTCTCCGCCCGCTGCGACACTCCGCCCTGAGTCAGGCCGAAGTGCGCCATCAGCTCCTTCACCAACATGCCGCCCCCCGACGGTGTGAACAGCTCGTTCGCCTTGCCCACGATCCAACACACGGCGGCGGCCGCCCCACCGGGCCGCGCCTTGCGGCGAAACACATTCGGGTCCCCATTTGCACCCTGGGCGAGGAACCGCCTGCAGGCCGTCCGGTACTCGACATCGAGCATCTCGTCGCAGCACCGGTCGCACAGCGCCAGGACCTCTCCGACCCGACCATGGACGTCCGCGTCGATGCCCGCCCACGAGAACTCCTCGTCCGGCAGGGGCATGTCGTCCAGGGCCTCCAAGATGTCCCGGCCACCGACCGCATCGCTCAGCCAACCAAGCGCCATCGTCTCGTAGTCGAGCTCCTCCTCGTCCGCCACGCCGAGGTCCCACGGCCCGTCGGGATCGAGGACACCCATCGCCGCCATCAGGGCGGCCGGACCTTGTGGCCGTGGCGAACGGATGATGCGCTGGTACTCCGACTCGTAGCCATCGACCGCCTCCAGCGTCTGATCGGTTAACTCGGAGCGGACCTGACGCTCGGTATGGCAAAACGTGACGAACGCACGGAGCAGGTCCGGGACCAGCGACAGGAACGCTGCGTCAGCGACGATCTTTCGAGGGACCCAGTCGAGCAACAGGATCTCGACGGCTGTTGGGCTCCATCGCAATGGGTCGCCGGGTCCGTAGTCGGTCGCGAACCATAGGATCGATTCGAGCAGTTGACGGTGCTCGTGGTCGTCGAGTTCCGACCCAAACGGGGATCCGAAGAACCGATCGGTGAGTGCTTCGATCCCCTCCTCGTCCCACTTGGGGTGGACATACCCAGACCCTCCCTGAGGAAGCAGCCGATTGACCCACTCCAGGAGGGGCCGGCACGCCGGCCAGCTGTCGGTCTCGAACGGGGGAAAGGTCATAGCGCCGGTGTCGATCGCCTCGGCGATCCGCGTCCGAGCATCGGCCGGGGTGATGTCGCGCCACAAGACATCAGGATCGTCATTCTTGGCCTGCATGAACTCGACAAGATGCGCGATCGGCTCGGGGACGACGAAGGCGTCTCTTACCACCGTGCCGAGGTTGTGATCGATGTAGACAACAAGGCTCAGCTCGTGACCGTCGGGCAGACGAGTTCCCACGATTATGTTGTCGCCGTCCCCAAGCACATGGACCATCTCCACCGCTCGGTATGCGGTCGTCTCTCCCAACCTGACGAGCCACATCGGCAACGCGTGGTTCCGGGCGGCAAGAGCGCGTCGGGCTCGGGCGCGCACCAAGTCGTCTGCGGCCATCTGGGCGATGCCGGCCAACATCGCCGAAGTTTCCACGCGGTCGACGTCGGCAAAGGAGCGGGTGAGCTCGTCGATCGTGGGTCCGGTCCTCCTTCCTCCACGTGCCCGTTCGAGGGGGTCGTCGGCCCTGGGATCCAAGGCGGCGAGAAGGCCACTGACCTCGGCGAGCAGGTCGAGCGGCTTGCCCGAGGCGAGTCGGCGCCCGACATCGGCCAGGAGGTCGGGCCCATCAGATGCTCGGTCACGGTTGACCGTGCCCGCGTCGAAGGATCGCGGGCGCGTCCCCTTCGGGGTGACCCTCCCCCCGCGACGGTGCCGCCCTGCCATCGTCACGCCGCCGACTCTAGGATGCCGCTCTCCGAATCAATTGGTCCAGCTCGCGGTCCGTGTAGCCGACAAGCTAGGTCCGCTCGGTCTGCGCCGTTGTGAATTGATTCCGCCCACACCCTTTGGGATCCGAGGAACCTTTCCCTATTGCCCGCGCTAGTCAAGGTTATGTGTTAACCTTTGATATGGAGGTTCCATGTCAAAGGTTGTCCGCCGGCGCTGGACCAGCGACTACTCGGAGCCCACTAAGAGGGACCGCCCGCCCTGCGAGTACGAAGCATACGTACCGGACCGGCTACTTGCCCGGAGGTTCGCCCTCGACGGCCCTGTTGCAGCAGTCGTAGCCGATGCCGAGGCCGCCATCATGCGGCTCAACGCCGAGGCTCAGTCCCTCGTCGACACCGAGGCCTTCGCCCGCATCCTCCTCCGGGCCGAAGCCGTGGCATCCTCCCGCATCGAGGGTCTCGAGGTGGGCGCTCGGAGGCTCCTCCATGCAGAGGTCGTTCAGCAGCTTGACCAGCTCTCGCCGGATGTCACCGCGAACGAGGTGCTCGGAAACATCGAGGCAATGGTCTTCGCCAGCGAGGCCGTGGGAAAAGAAGGTCCCATCACCCTCAACCTCGTCCTTGAAGTACACAGGCGTCTTCTTGCGGGTTCCCGTTTGGAAAGGCACGGGGGACACCTCCGCCATGTCCAGAACTGGATTGGTGGCAGCTCCTACAACCCATGCTCGGCCGCCTTCGTCCCCCCTCCCGAGGGACTCGTACATGAACTCACGCAGGACCTCGTCTCCTTCTGCAACGACGACTCCCTCCCCGGCGTCGCCCAGGCGGCGATCGCTCACGCGCAATTCGAGACCATCCACCCCTTCGTAGACGGCAACGGGCGCATCGGCCGCGCTCTCATTCACCTCGTTCTACGTAGGCGAGGCCTGACACCCCGGGTGCTCCCGCCGGTATCGCTCATCCTCGCCACATGGGCGAAGGACTACATCACAGCGCTTCAGGGCTTCCGCTACCGCGGCCCCGCCGCCTCTCGTGAGGCCCACGATGGGGTGAATCGGTGGATTGCCCAGTTCTCGACGGCGTGCGTCCGGGCCTGCGTGGACGCAGCCTCCTTCGCGCAGCGCGCCCGCTCCATCGAGGCCGAGTGGCGAGAACGACTTGGATCTGTGCGAGCGCGATCCTCCACCGATCTCCTTCTGCGAGCTCTTCCAGGCGCACCCGTACTGACCGTCCCAGGAGCGGCGATGCTCATTGGGCGTACGTTCCCTGCGGTGAACAACGCCGTCGCCAGACTGGTTGATGCGGACATCCTTAAGCAGGTGACCCTCGGTCGGCGCAACCGGGCCTACGAAGCGCCCGAGATCATCACCGCGTTCACTGACCTGGAACGTCAACTGGCTAGCCCCGAGGGCGACACCTGGATCTCCCGTCCCTCACGAAGGGTTCCCGCTCGCCAGCGCTGCCAGGCCAATTGACGTCAGCATCAAGGCGCGTTCATGGCGCTTCCGGATTTTTTCTGGGCGGTTCGCCGTCATCCGTGGAGACGCTCACCTGCCGCTCTCGTTCGCCGACATTCGCCGAGTGGGGATTGGATTTTTTCCCACGCTGAGAACGGGAGTTCGATTCTCCTTGCCCGCTCTTAGACGAAAGTACGGATTCCGGCCACATTTGTCTGTCGCCGAGGCGATCTCACTCACCTCGATGTGGCCTTCGTGCGAGACACGAGTCACTTCGTGCTGTGAAGGCCCGGTTTGCTTGCCGCCGTTTACGCAGACGGGAGGTGCCGCGCCCGCGTCAGCTCCGAAAGGTGGCCGCTGGCGTCGGTGACGAACAGGTCCCCCGAGGGCCAACCCGGCCCGCCGAATCGAACCGACGTCGGCTGTGTCAGACCACCAGCGATGACACACGAGGAGCCGGTGCGGGGGTCGAGACGATAGATCTTGCCGGTACCGAACCCCGCCACATAGAGAATTCCCTGTCGATCGATGGCCATGTCGTCAGGCTGGACCCCGGCACCCAGGCGCCCGACCACGTTGACGCGACCCGGGTGGGATATGAGAATCCGATCCACCTCCCCATCGCTGCTCAGAGTCCGGTCGACGTACAGCCGGCGACCGGAGTAATCAACGGCGATCCCGTTGGTGCCGTCTACGGCTGCCCAGTTGAACTGAGGATGGGTCGGATCACGGGCGGGGACCCGGGTGACGCCTGTCGCGAGGCCGGTGACGATCGCGTCTCCGTCGGGGAGGACGGCAAGGCCGTTGGGCATCGTCAAGCCGCGTGCCCACGTCACGTGCCGCCCTGTGCGCAAATCGAAACGATCGACGGTCCCCGTCGGCGCGATCGGCACCGTGTCTCCGGTATTGAAGTAGAGCAGGTGGCCTCGCCGGATTTCGCCCCCGGGTGCGACGACCGGCGCCAGCAGGGTCGAAAGCTTATGACTGCGCGTGAGCTTCAGCAGGCGCCCCTGAGAAAGCGCCGAGACCATGATGGAGCCACGTCCGTCGAAAGCAAGGTTCTCGAGCCATCCCTGTCCGCTGATGAGCGTCCGCACCGACCACGACGAGCACCCGCTGTTGCCCGTGGATCCCGGAGCCGCGGACGCCATCGGCACGGAGGGCGTGGCCAGGAGCCCACCTAGGAGCACGGCTCCGACAGCTGTCTTCTGGATCAGCGCCATAATCCTGATGATCGCCATCATTTCACGCGCGGTGAGGCTGAGCTCGTGCTGCGCCACAGCTATTAGCTCGCTGGCCGCGTTGGTCGGGCCAAGGGCACCAAACGTGCACGGTCGCTCGACACCTTCGAAGAATTGCCGGTGTTGCTCTGTTCATTGACACCGGATGTCAGCCCGAGGGGCTGGTCAGGGGCTACTGGATCCGATGCTCACGAGGTCGACGACGAAAATGAGAGTGTCGTTCGGTGCGATTGCCGATGTGGGGGACTGAGCGCCGTAGGCCAAACGCGGTGGAATGATGATCTCGCGGCGCCCTCCCACCTTCATTCCGGCAACGCCCTCGTCCCAACCCTTGATGACCTGACCCACGCCGAGAGAGAAGGAAAGTGCCTGCCCCCGGTTCCACGACGCGTCGAACTCCTTCCTGTTCGTCCAGGAGTACCCGTCGTATTGGACGTTAACCGTTTCACCGGCCGCGGCTGTTGCCCCGGTTCCGGCGATGAGGTCCCACGCCTCGAGCTGCGACGGCGAACTCCCGGAGGGAACCGTGACCGTCGGACGAGTCCCGAAGGTACCTGCCGGCGAGAGATCCGCCGCCGGGATCGCGGTAATGCCGGGGACAGCCGCCCCAGTGCCGGTGGAACCGCTTGCCGATGTCGTCGGCGCGGTCGGGCTCGCGGTATTTGCCGACGCGACTCCCGAAGTCGAGCTGCTGGGGGTAGAGGAGTTTGACGAGCAAGCAGCGGTCGCCAGCAACAGAGCGGTGCCGGTGGCAACGAGCGTTGCACGCTTCATCAAGCGCAGGTGTCGTGGCATGGCGGCAAGGTTACTGGCGCAGGTCGACATGCCACGATGCGCTCACGCCCGCAGACCAGGAGAGCCGTGGATCTGCTCAACCCTCTTGACGGGGCGGGCGGGGGAGCGTCAGCTGCTGGCGGGAATGGTGAGCGGCGGCACGGTGGTGCGCGGGACCGTGACGATGGAGGGTGCACCGCCGCTAGATCCGTTCGATGCCGATCCTGACCCACCTGACGCCGGCGCGTTCCCGGACCCCTGGGTGAGGTGGAGCAGAACCTCGAGTGTGCCACTGTCGGCGGTGGTGACGAAGCCCCCGATGCTCGGATTGGCGATGTTCCACGCCGAGAATCGGATCTGCACGTCGGCCAGTACGTCGATACTGCCCGCGAGTCTTTCAGCAGCCACCGCAAAGGTCACGGACCTTGTCACGCCGTGCATGGTGAGCGTTCCGGTGGCCGAGTAGTGGGCCGTGGAACCTGTGACGGGAACTGTTCCGAGGGCGATAGGAGTGGAGAGCCGCAAGGTGGCCGTCGGGTACATGACAACGTCCATGATCCTCCCGTCGAACTGCGCATTTCGCTGGCTTTGATCACTGGTCACTGAAGCCATGTTCACAGTGAAGTCGCCCTCGGCCACTGTGGTGCCAGAGATGGTGATGGAGCCTGAGACCTCTGTACTTCGGCCCACCGCCGTGGCGTGCTGACCGATGAGAACCTCGTCGACCCTGTAGCCGGCCACCGATCCGGGACCCACGTTCCACGTCCCTGTAACGGTGCCGGCACTGGTCCGTGAGCCTTTCGAAGTACCAGAGGTACTTCCCGTCCCGGCGTTGTTCGCGGTCCTCGGTAGGGTCAGCTTGGCCGGGGCCGACCCCTCGATGAAGTGGATGTAGACGAATGGGCCCGCCACAGCCAGGACGACCACCACGGCAACCGCTCCTGTGACCCACCAGCGCAGTCGGTGCGTGCGTCCGATTCTGTCCTCTGTCACAGCTACCTCCAACGCGCATTGCCCCGGGTCAATATGACGAGAGACCGGAGCTCAAACAGCCTGCGGTTGGACGGATCCGCCTCCCACCGGTTCGATGCCCAGGTCGCGATAGGTCACCACAGGCCGATAGGGGATCCCCCGCTCGTCGAAGTACCGGGCAGCGACTTCCCCGCGGTCGACGAGGGTCACCGCTCCCACCACCTGCGCACCGACCTGCTCGATCGTCTCGCAGGCCTTTCGCATCGAGCCTCCGGTCGTCACCACGTCGTCGACCACGAGAACACGCCAGCCGCGCCCAACCTTGGCCCCTTCGACGAGCCGGTTCGTTCCCCGGCCCTTCGGAGCCTTGCGAACGACGAACCATTCTTTTCGAGCAAACACTGCTACGACGTGGGCGAATTGGTCCGCTCCCATCGTCATCCCACCGATGGCGTCGAAATCGAGATCACTCACGTGCTCGAGAAGGGCTCTACAAGCAAGCTCGAGGTCCTCACCTCTGGACAATGCCGCCTTTCCGTCGACAAACTCCCGGCTCTTCTCCCCCGAAGCCAAGGTGACCGGCTCGTCGAAGCGGATCAATCCACGTTCGCGGATGACGTCGACTACTTGCTCACGGAGGTCGGTCACAGCACCCCGTGCCGACACCGTATGACCATCGCACTGCCGACCCGGCATGGCGATCTCCTCGACGCGCAGCTCCGGTTCCTGGTCAGGAGGCCTCGATGCATCGACGCGCAGTCTACGGGTTGATCCTGTGCCCATAGGCCTTGCTCTTCGTTGAAGCAACGCCCTCGGCACCTCGTTGAAGCAAGGCGACATCGAGACCCTGCCGAGCTCAGCCAGATAGAGCTGTCGCGACGCTACAAACAGTTGGAGCTCGTATCGGCCTGTCATGGAAACAGCTTTCAGGTGTCTGCGCCGGGGAGTATCGTTTCGGAATCTTCTGAAAGCTCACCCGGTTCGTCAACTGTCAAGCACCTCTTCTGGCTAGTTCAGGCCGGCGCACAAACGTCGGCTAGTTCAGGCCGGCACACAGACGCACAAAGGAGCCCTATGCGTGGTCCGAGGATTTTCCTAGCAGTCACCGCTCTCTCACTGTTGGCCGCGGCGTGCACCTCGAGCTCGGGCTCGCCAACCATCACCATCGGGTCCACGAACTTCTACGAACAGGTGATCGTGGCGAATCTCTACGCGGACGTCCTTCAGCATGCCGGGATACACACGAAGCTTCGTCCAAACCTGGGCTCACGCGAGGCGGTTGAACCTGCCTTTGCGGCAGGCCAGCTCGACTTGTACCCCGACTACGCGGGCACCCTTCTCCTGTTCTTCAACGCCAACGACACCCGGCAGGCGACGCAGACCTCGACCGCGATCCCCCTGCTGAAGCAGGAGCTCTCCCCAAAGGGGGCCACGGTGCTGAACCCGGCGCCCGCCATAGACACGAACGTCTTCGCCGTCACCAAGGCCACGGCGCGGCGGTACCACCTGACCACGCTGTCGAGCCTGGCCCCCGTGGCTTCTCAGCTGACCCTCGGCGCACCGCCCGAGTGCCCACAGCGCCCCACCTGCGAGCTCGGGCTCGCAAGCGTCTACGGGATCCATTTCAAGGCGTTCACCTCCACCGACGAAGCGGGACCGATCACCGTCGCCGACCTGAAGAACGGAACGGTCCAAGTGGCGGAGTTGTTCTCCAGCGACGGGAACGTGCTCGAGAACGGCTTCGTCCAGCTCACCGATGACAAGCACCTCCAGCCTGCCGACTATCTGATCCCGGTGATCCACAAGTCGGTCGACACTCCGGCTGTGTCTGCCGCGTTGAACGCGTTGTCGGCGAAGCTGACGACGCAACAGCTGACGGGGCTCAACATCAAGGTGAGCGTCGACCACGATGACCCGTCTGCTGTCGCGTCACAGTGGTTGAAGAAAGAACACCTCACGTAGTCGCTGGCGCCTTCGGCACCCCGGGCGGACGCACAGTGCTCACATCGGCGCCCACACCGAACTGGCGCCCGGTGCGACCGCTCTGGCGCACCCCGGCGGGAGTGATGGCCCTGCCGGCGGCGGCGAGAGCCATATCGGTGACGAGCGCCAGCGCTGCCACGAGCAGTGCCCCGCTGAAGGTCTCCACCGCGTTCTGCGTAGCCAGACCTGCGAAGATGTAAGAGCCGAGGTCGCTGAACCCGACATACGCAGCGAGAGTGGCGGTCGCCACGATCTCGACCGCCGCCGTACGCACCCCTGCCATCACCAGAGGCGCTGCCAANNCCCGCCACAGCACCTGAGCGCCCGTCATTCCCATCGCGAAAGCCGCACTGCGGACGTCCGCGTCCACGTTGCGCACCCCCACGTAGGAGTTGGTGAGGACCGGGGGCACGCCCAGTGCGAACATGGCGATGAAAGCCGGGACAAGACCGCCTCCCGAGTGTCGCAAGATGGCAGGTTGGATGGCGAGCAGCGTGAGCAAAGCGACCGACGGAATGGCGCGCGCGGCATTGGCGACGTTCACGATGACGAAACCGCCCTTGCCACTGTGGCCTAGAAGCGCGCCGAGGCCCACCCCCACCAGCGCGGCGGCGAGCGCCGCCTCCACCGAGACCTCCGCCTGATGGCCAAGGCGCACGAGGATGCCGTCGGGTCCACTCCAGCTCGAGGCCGTGGTGAAGAAGTGCACGACGTGAGACACGAATTGCATATCCGTCGCCCCTTCTACGCTACCCGCTTGGAGCGCAGCCAAGGCACCGCCAGGCGCTCGAGCCCCACCAACAGCGCGTCGGCAACACCCGCGAGAAGCACCGACAGAACGAGCCCCACGACTATCGGCGTGTTGAAACCCTCGTTGAAGCCTTGGATGACGAGCTGGCCGAGCCCGCCCTGGCCGATGAACGCGGTGACCATGACAAGCCCAACAGTTGTCACCGTTGCGACACGAAGCCCCCCGAAGATGGATGGAAGAGCCAGAGGCAAATCGACGCGCACGAGCTCTGCGAGCTGCGTGTAGCCCATGCCGCGTGCGGCCTCGCGTGCGTCTGCCGGCACCGCGTCTAGCCCGGCGATCGTGTTTCGCAGCAGGATCAGCAGCGTGTACCCGACCAGCGCCACCTCGGCCGTGGTGATCGAAAAGTAACCCGTGACCGGCCCGGCGAGAGCGAACAGGGCGATCGAGGGGATCACGTAGAGGGCACCGGTCACCGCTAGGAAGGGCGGGCGCAGCACCCGCACCTTCCAGGCCGCAATCGCAAGAGGCAGCGCGATGACAAGTCCGACCCCTACGGCAATGGCAGTGAGCTCGGCGTGCTGACCGAGCGCGGACGCAATTACACCGAGGTGTGAGGACACCCAGCGCCACCAAGGGAGGGGGCCCGCGGAGCCGAGCAGGTGCACCACTTCGACCCTAGAGGGTGGCGGGGATGCGTCGCAGGCGCGGGTCGCTAGCGTGGAGCAACCTGGGAGGACGGGCATGATCCGCTTCGAAGGAGTCTCCAAGCGCTACGGCGACGGTCCCTACGCCGTGGAGAACCTCGACCTGGAGGTGCAAGAGGGCGAGCTGTGCGTACTCGTCGGGCCCTCCGGCGGAGGAAAGACCACGATCCTTAGGTTGGTGAACCGCCTCGTCGAGCCGACCTCGGGTCGCGTGCTCGTGGACGGGCGCGACGTGGCGGCGACCGACCGCGTCGAGCTTCGCCGACGCACGGGTTACGTGATCCAGCAGCCGGGACTGTTCCCCCACTTGAAGGTCGCCGACAACGTGGCCTCGGTGCCCCGGCTTCTCGGATGGGACAAGGCCCGCACCCGAGCCCGTGTGGGCGAGCTGCTCGAGCTCGTGGGACTGGACCCGGCACTCTACGCACGGCGATACCCCCACGAGCTCTCGGGCGGCCAGGCGCAGCGGGTCGGAGTGGCCCGGGCCCTCGCGGGCGACCCGCCCGTGCTCTTGATGGACGAGCCCTTCGGCGCGGTCGACCCGATAGCGCGCGAGCGGCTGCAACAGGAGTTCCTCCGCCTCCAAGCTCAGCTGAGAAAGACCGTGATGTTCGTCACCCACGACGTCGACGAGGCGGTCATGCTCGGCGACCGCATCGCGGTACTGAGCGAGGGCGGCATGCTCCAACAGCACGACACTCCGGCAGCCGTGCTCGGGCGCCCGGCAACCGGCTTCGTGGCCGACTTCGTCGGTGCCGACCGAGGACTGCGTCGTCTGGCGGTGACGGCCATCGAGATCACGGATCTCTTCGCCCCGCCGGTGCTGGCACCTCGTACGACCATGGACCGGGCACGCGCAGTCGTCGATGCTTCCGACGGGCGATGGGCCGTGGTGGTCGACGAGGACGGGTGTCTCCTCGGGTGGGTGGAACCCGGACACGCGCACGACAAGGCGCGCGGCACGGACTCCGACCTCGTGGCGGACCACACAAGACGTCTCGAAGCGTGGATCCCGCTCGGCGCGTCGTTGAAAACCGCCTTCGCGGAGATGCTCCAGCACGACGCCGCGTGGGTGGCAGTGGTCGACGACGACCGCTACGTGGGCATCCTCACACCCGACGCGCTCCACGCGGCGCTGCGGCGCTCCGTGGGCGGCGACCCAGTCCCGGTCTGAGCGGCGCAATCTGTCGAATTGCCCTGCGAAGTCGGGGCTCCTTCCTCTTCAGCAGGACCACCTCTTTGCCGAAGCTTTAGGGGAGAGGGAGGCCCGATGACGCTGGGCAAGCGATGTGACGAGATCGTCCGGCTGATCGACGAGATGCTCTGTGACGTCACGGTCGGTGACGCCAGAACCTCCAGCGCAGAGGCCGACCCAGCCGCGCTCGAGTTCCCAGAAGACGAGCCCGGCAGGGTCCAAGCACACGAGCGGCTGTGCATCGTCGGACGCCCCGTTCACGGCACCAGCCGCAAGGCTGCCACGCGGAGCGTCGCTGACGCCTGATCGTAGGCGTTCACGTTCGGCGCTTCTGCGCCCACCACCGCGGTACCCTCACATCACCCTTTGACCGCGACAGCCCCGGACCCTAGAAGAACGTCTGAAACGATCTCTCCTGGTCCGGATAGTTTCACAGAAAACTCACAGGTTGAACGGGCACAGTCTCCCCAGGAGGCCGATCACATGCCCAGCTCATCTGCGTCCAACACATCGACGACGAGCACGCACGTCAGCGCAACGGGCCATCGAGCGCCCGATCGCATCCTCGTCGTCGACGACGAGCAGAGCATCACCGATCTGGTCTCTATGGCGTTGCGCTACGAAGGCATGGAGGTCCAGGTCGCCCATTTGGGCCGCCAGGCTCTCGAGGCCGTGACGTCGTTCAGGCCCCACCTCGTCGTGCTCGACGTGATGCTCCCGGACTTGAGCGGCTTCGACGTGCTCCAGCGAATGAGCAGAGACGGGATCGGTGGGCGGCTACCGGTGTTGTTCCTCACCGCACGCGACACCCTCGATGACAAGCTGCGGGGCTTCACCCTAGGCGGCGACGACTACATGACCAAGCCCTTCAGCGTGGAGGAGCTGGTCGTCCGAGTGCGTGCGATCCTCCGCAGGGCTCACGGCAGCGGTGAGGACGGCCAGTTGCAGGCCGGGGATCTACAGCTCGACGAGGAAAGCCACGAAGTGTTCCGGGGATCGACGCCGATCGAGCTCACCCCCACGGAGTTCAAGCTTCTCCACTACCTGCTGCTTAACACAGGAAGGGTCGTCTCGAAATCGCAGATCCTCGACCGCGTGTGGAACTACGACTTCGACGGCAACGCCAACGTCGTAGAGATCTACATCAGCTATCTGCGCAAGAAGATCGACGGTCTTGGTCCGCCGCTCATCCACACCGTGCGAGGTGTCGGCTACACCATTCGACGGCCACCCGATCAGCGATGACCCTGCGGCTGCGCCTTCTGCTCGTGCTGGTCGGCATCGTGGCGGCAGGTCTGATCGTGGCCGACGTGGTCACCTACACCTCGCTGCGTTCCTACCTCTTCTCGCAGGTCGACCAGCAGCTTCAGAATGCCCCCCAGCCTGTGGAGCATGCGCTCACGCTCTGCGCCAGACAGACCAACTTTCCCGGTTCCGGCAATCAATGCTCCCTTCCGGCCTCCGATCTGGGGGGTATCCCCCAGGGGACCTTCGGTCAGCTCCGCGACGCCAACGGGAACATCATCTACCAGGGATTCTTCTCCTTCCTTCAAAGCAGCACCCAGCCGGCAAAACCCGTGCTGCCCAGCTCGCCGCCAATCTCTTCGGACCCCTCACAAAACCCCACGCTCTTCGGTGTCAGCAGCAGCGGAGCCGACTCACTCGGCTACCGCGCTATCGCGACCCAGGCCTCCGACGGCTCGGGCGACGTCGTCATAGTGGCGGTTCCGCTTGCCGGCGAGAACCAAACCCTTGGCCGGCTCCTTCTCATCGAGGTCCTGGTCACTCTCGCCGTGCTGGCAGTGCTGGGGGGCCTCGCCTGGTGGGTCGTGAGGAGGGGCCTGCGCCCGCTCGACCAGATGGCCACGACCGCGGGCGCGATCGCAGCAGGAGACTTGTCACAGCGCGTGGTGGATGTCGACGCACGGACAGAGGTGGGCAAGCTGGGGGCCGCGCTCAACACCATGCTCTCTGAGATCGAGCAGGCTTTCGCCGCGCGAACTGCCTCCGAAGAACGTCTTCGCCGATTCCTGGCCGACGCCTCGCACGAGCTGCGGACTCCGCTCACGTCGATCCGGGGCTACGCGGAGCTGTTCGACCGCGGCACTCGAGATCGTCCGGAGGACCTCGCCACCTCGATGCGCCACATCCGCGAGGACGCTAACCGAATGAGCGTGCTGGTCGACGACCTGTTGCTCCTCGCGAGGCTCGACCGGCAGCGACCACTGGCACATGATCAGGTCGACCTGGCCGAGATCGCAGCCGCCGCCGTCGACGCGGCGCGCGTGGCTGCGCCCGAGCGCACGATCAGCTTGGACTCACCAGGTGCCGCGTCGGTGATAGGCGACGCCGACCGCCTCCGACAGGCGGTAGACAACCTGCTCGGGAACGCCATCCAGCACACCCCACCAGGCACCCCGATAGAGGTCCGCCTGCACACCGAACCAGCCGCGGTCGGCGTGGAGGTCACCGATCACGGACCGGGCATCCCAGCCGAGGAACGCGAGCTCATATTCGAGCCGTTCCACCGGGCAGATCCCTCTCGAGCACGCTCCTCCGGGGGGGTCGGTCTCGGCCTGGCGATCGTCTCCGCCATTACGCGCGCCCATGGAGGCCGAGTGGGAGTCGTGTCCAACGGGAGCGGTGGGGCAAGGTTCTGGGTCCAGATCCCGCGTCCGCTCGCGGGCTCACACTCGCTCGTAGGTGAAACGCCTCCGGTCCACTGAAGATCGCCTCCTGATCCGGCGGGTTGCGGGCGGCAACGACGCGGCAGGGGCGGAGGCGAAGGAGCAGCCCGCCGAGGACTGCGTTTCGTGCGCCGAACTCGTCACAGATCCGATCAGGTGGCTCGAAACGGGTCGAGAAGCTCGCAAGGCTGTGGAAGGCCGCTACACACGCGCCATGTTGGCAAAGCGCGTGTGGTGGTCTACGAAGGCGAGCTGTACCAGCCCCGTCGGCCCGTTTCGGTGCTTGGCTATGATGATCTCGGCGGTACCCCTGTCTGGCGAATCCGGGTTGTACAACTCGTCACGGTAGATGAACAGCACGACGTCAGCATCTTGCTCAATGCTGCCGCTCTCGCGAAGGTCGGCGAGCACTGGTCGCTTGTCCTGGCGCATCTCCAGGTTGCGCGAGAGCTGCGAGAGGGCGACGACGGGAATGTTGAGCTCGCGTGCGAGCACCTTCAATCCGCGGCTGATCTCGGAGACCTCCACCTGGCGGTTCTCGGCTCTGCTCCTGGCGTGGCCGGTCATCAATTGCAGGTAGTCGACGACAACCAGGCCGAGGCCCTCGCGCGCCTTGAGGCGCCGTGCCTTCGCCCGGATATCCATGATGGTGATGTTCGGGTTGTCATCGAAATAGATCGGTGCATCACCTAAACGGCCGATTGCCGAGGAAATCTTCGGCCAGTCCGACTCCAGCAGGCGGCCGTTGCGCATGCGGACGGCATCCACGCGCGCCTCTGAACACAACATGCGCTGAGTGAGCTCAAGATGGCTCATCTCGAGAGAGAACATGAGCACTGGAACTCGCGCGTTGACCGCGGCATGGTTCACGATGCCCAGGGCAAAGCTGGTGTTGTGCGTTGGGATCATCGATCGCCCGGCGAGAAACAGATGGGACTCTGAGCGCACGGCGATGCAACGCACGGGCACGCTGGGGACCTCTTCGATGGCGACGATCGCCCGCCTGGTGTGCCGGCCATTCGTGTGAGTGCTCACGGTGGCGCCAAGACGGCTCGCCTTGCGCGGCAACCTGAAGATCGGGTCCGTCGGAGTCCAGCGAAAGCACCACACCTCAGCCGACTTACCACGAGGAAGCCGTACCATCCAGCGCCTGGTTGGGAAGGGCTTTTGACCGAGGGAACACACCAGGTCCCAGGCCTGCTCGAGAAGCATGCGATTCGAGAGGCGCAGCTCGACGGGGCCGTGGTCATTGGTCACCGTGCCGTCGATGTCCATGAGCCCCTGAACGAGCGCCAAACGTTGCTTGAAGGAGGCGCGCATGTACGGAGCCGGGATGCATTTGCGTGCACAGCCCAAAAGACCCACACTCTCAAGTTCACGCGCCAACGTGCGCAAAGGGCCCTCGTATCCCTGACGCCTACCAGCCCCAACGACGGGCGTGGTCGCCCACTGGTGCCCGCTTCTCTTCGTCAGCCGGTACCCGCGATGCTCGAACTCAGCTACGAAGTGTGGAGCATCCTCAGTTGCAATGGTCAACTCGGAGTTCGCCGTCGATCCGTCGCCTAGCCAACATCCAAGTACATACGGGTCGACCGGCAGGTCCGACTCCGGCCCTTCGATGGCGGCGGCAAGTGGGACGTACCAGTTCGGACGATCGTCTGCTCTGCGAATGCCTTCCGCGAGCATTTGCTCTGTGGTGATGACGCGCGGCAATCGCCAGCGCGACGACTGGTCTCGGGTCAAGCGCGGGTTTGCGGGTGGCCCCACCTTGACAAGGGCGGTCCTCTCGCGATGGGACTTCCACGCCGGAAAGTCGTAGGCGAGCCAACGATGGCCCGCGTCAGCGACGAGTGCGGAGCCGTCGTCGAAGCGCACCCGATAGCAGCGATGGCCTATGAAGATCGGAGATGTGTAGCCGACGCGGCACGGCCGGCCCTTCTCATCGAAGACCTGATCGCCGACTCGAAGCCCAACCATTGTCGTCCACCCACCCGGTGTCGCGATCGGGGTGTCCAAGGCGAGAGCCTTCCCCATAGAGGGTCGAGCCCCCACCACCACTAGGTTCGACTCCTGCAGGCCCGCGAGGCGCTCGTCGAGATCCGTGTAGCCCGAAGGCACGCCCGTGATCGTCTCGCCCCGCTCCACGAGGGCCTCCAGGTGGTCGAGGCTCTGAGCGAGCAGGTCCCGAAGCGGAGACATGGTGTCGACCAACCGGCGTTGGGCCACCTCGAAGATCATCGCCTCGGCCCGGTCCACGGCCTCCGAGACGTCCTCCGGGACCCCGTAGCCGAGCTCCGCGATCTCGCCGGCCACCGCGACCAGCTTCCGCAACAGCGCGTGCTCCTCGACGATCCGGGCATAGTGAGAGGCGTTGGCAGTCGAGGGGGTGTTGGCCTGGAGGGAAAGAAGGACCGAGGGCTCCCCGACCGCCTCGAGCACCCCCGAACGGCGCAGCTCGTCCGCCACCGTTACGGGGTCTGCCGGTTCCCCGCGGGTGTAGAGGGCGCAGACGGCCGCGAAGACGTGCGCATGCGCCGGCTTGTAGAAGTCCTCGGCCTTGCAGCATTCGATCGCGGAAGCTATCGCGTCGCGCGAAAGCAGCATCGCCCCGAGCAGCGACTCCTCGGCGTCAAGATCATGGGGCGGGACACGGCCCCCGACGGCCTGCAGACGCCGGACGCGCGTGCTTTCCAAGGCCTGCGTCATGATCCTTTAACCATCACCCGAAAGCCCTGCGCAGAACGAGAGGATGAAACGCGAAAGGTGTGGAAATCGGCCGCAGCGCAGGGGATGACTCTGTGGACAAGTGCGAGAGCGCGGTGCGACTGGGCCGATCCCACCTGACGCCGGGTGACAGAACGCGTCCTCTCACATGAGACATTCAAGACACAGGCTGTAACACCTCGGCACAGAGCCATCGTGGGGGCCGAAAGGGCAGTACAACGACTCACCCGGACAGAGGGCACAGATGCCGACACCGCGGTTCGAGGCCGCGGCGAGGACAGCGCTCAGGTGCTGGTGGCGACCTCGACGGTCAACTCCACCTGCACGTCGGAGTGGAGGCCGACGGGCACCAGATGCGTGCCGAGGGACTTGATCGGCTCGGCAAGATGGATCTTGCGGCGGTCGATGACGGCGCCTGTCTGAGCCTCCACCGCCTCGGCGATGTCCGATGCCGTCACCGATCCGAACAGACGGCCGCCGGCCCCGGCCCTGGCCGTCACCGTGACCGTGGCCCCTGCGAGGACCAGGGACACCGTTTGCGCCGCCTCGCGGTCGCGCGTGTCGCGCAGGTCACGCGCTCGCCGCATGGCCGTGGCCTGCGGCTCTGACCTGGAGGTAGCAACCAGCGCGCGCTTCGTGGGGAACAGATAGTTACGAGCGAAGCCCTTCGCCACCTCTACGACCTCGCCCCGCTTTCCCACACCCCCGACGTCGCTGCGAAGCAGCACCCGCATCATGCACCGTTCCCCGTGACATCGCCCCCACCGGCACCGTTGCCGACGACCGAGTCCCTAGCGAGAACCTCAGCAGGCTCGGCCTCCGAGCCGTCACCCGACGCCGTGGCGAGCTTCTCGACGTCGTCGGTGTCTGCGAGCTCCTCCTCCGGGTTCCCGGTGGCATCCTCCGCCAACTCGTCCGCTTGGGGCACTTCGGCCTCGTCGGCGGCCGATCCCTCGTCCCTAGCTTCGGTGGCACCGCCGAGCCCGCGCGGCCTGGCCTGACCACCGGGACGCTCCGGACGCTCTCCGCGCGCGCCGCGGCCGCGGCCCCCCGAACGCTCGGTGGTCGTGCGTTGCGTGTAGGGCAACAACACGAGCTCTCGCGCGGTCTTGATCGCCAACGCCACCTCGCGCTGGTGCTGGGTGCAGTTCCCCGTGACGCGCCGGGCACGGATCTTGCCCCTGTCGCTCATGTACTTGCGGAGCATGCCGGCGTCCTTGTAGTCGACCCACTCAATCTTGTCCCTGCACAGCGCGCAGGGCTTCTTCTTTGTCCTACGTGCCGCGTCCTTGGCGCTGCGACGGCTCGTTCGCTCGGTGCCTCGTGCCATCTAGAAGGGCTCCTCGTCGTGGCCGTAGCCACCGGGCTGTCCCGCTGACGCGGGCGCAGGTTGCGCTACGGACGCTTGGCGTCCGACATTCGCAGGCTCGAAGCCAGGCCCGCGCCGCTCGTTCTTCGTCACCTGCGCGGTGGCCCATCTCAGACTCGGCCCGATCTCGTCTGCAACGACCTCGATCTTCGAGCGCTTCTCACCGTCGGCGGTCTCCCAGGACCGCTGGTCGAGGCGTCCGGTCACCACGACACGTGCTCCTTTGCCCAGGCTCTCTGCCGCGTTCTCGGCCATCTCGCGCCAACAGACGACGTCGAAGAAGCTGGTCGCCTCCTCCCATTCCTGGGTTTGGCGGTTCTGCCACCGGCGGTTCACGGCCAGGCCGAAGCTTGCCGTGGCCTGCCCGGTGGGCGTGAACCTGAGCTCCGGGTCACGGGTGATGTTGCCAACCAGCACGACGTTGTTCCCGTTGGACATGATCTCCCTCCACTCTGCGCACTCAGCCGGCGATCGCGCCGGTGGCGCGCCCCGAGGCCCTGGACGACGCGCGCGCTGCGACCTTCTCGGGCAACCGCACGATCTTATGGCGAAGCACCTCGTCGAGCAGTAGCAGGAAACGGTCGAGCTCAGACGCTGCTTTCGGCTCTGCACCGAAAGAAATCACCACGTAGTAGCCCTCACGCCGGTGTTTGAGCTCGTAGGCGAGAGCCCGCCTCCCCCAACGGTCGACGGTCCCTGAGGTCCCCCCGTTCGCCCTGACGAGGTCGAGAACCCTCTCGACGAACGACTCGATCACCGAGTCCTCGAGCTCGGGCGCGAAGATGATCACCGTCTCATAAGGCCGCACGTGCGGCTCACCTCCCTCCGGACCCGGAGCCCTTGGCCCGGGGCCCTGCACGTCCGGGCCCGTAGCGGACTCGAAAGCGCAGAACAGGGTTCGCTCGCCGAGCCTGTCGGCCGACGAGTGCTCGACCCGGGCATCCTAGCTGACGGGTGAGCCTCCCTTCTTGGAGCACGTGGGCTGATGGACCTGCTTTCAGGCGTGATACGTCTCAGCATCGGAGGGAAAGGCCCCGGCACGGACGTCTGCGGCCCAGGCCCGCACCGCGGCGGCGGCCACCTGCGAGAGCTGCGCGTAGGGGCGGACGAATTTCGGGGGCTTGCCCTCGTTCAGCCCGAGCAGGTCATGGAACACGAGCACCTGCCCGTCACAGGCGGGCCCGGCGCCGATCCCGATCGTGGGCACGTCGACCGCAGCTGTGACCTGGGCTGCTACCACATCCGGAACCCCCTCCAGCACAATAGCGAAGCAGCCAGAAGCAGCCAGGGCCTTGGCGTCGGCCAACAACAACTCAGCCGCCGCCTGCTCCTTCGCCTGCACCTTGTAACCGCCCATCACGTGCACCGACTGCGGCGTAAGGCCCAGATGGCCCATCACGGGTATCTCCGCGCCCGACAGCGCCTCGATCATCGCCAAGCGTTGCCGTCCACCCTCGAGCTTCACCGCCTCGGCGCCGGCCCTCACGAGCGCGGCGGCGTTTCGCACTGTGTCCTGCTGTGAGAGGTGGTAGCTCAGCCAAGGCATGTCTCCCACCACCAGTGCGCGCGGTGCGGCACGGCCTACAGCGGCCACGTGGTGGGCCATGGTCGCCGCGTCCACCTGGAGGGTGTCGGTATACCCGAGCACGTTGTTGGCCACCGAGTCGCCCACGAGGATCACGTCCACCCCCGCTGCGTCACATATGCGCGCGCCCGGGGTGTCGTAGGCGGTGAGCATGACTATGGGTTCGCTGCCGCGCTCACGTTTGCGTGCGCGCAGCTTCGGGACCGTGACCTTCTCAGTGAGGACAGCTTCAACCATTGCAGGCCTCCTTGCCGTCCAGCGCCAGTTGGCTGCCGGCGGCGATGGGACTGGTTCTCGGGAGCATCCTACGATCCCTCGCGACACTACGCGTTCACGGCGTCGCCGGGCGGCACCTACCCAGGGGTCTCCGACCAGACACGATCGCCCGTAGATCCAAGTCTCAGGAGAAGCGCGCCACTGCCAGCGCGGCGGCAAGAAAGACCGTGCTCCACGACATTGCGCGCAAGGCCTGCTCGAGCGGAGCTAGCAGCGTTCGCTCCTCGATCGGCGTCGTGGAGCCGTCGGTCAAGCGCATCAATCCGTCGACCGCCACGGCCGAACGCCTTACCAGCCGGGCGGGGGTGCTCAATTTGCGCTGGGCGTAGGAAAGGGCAAAGGCACCCACGGCGGCTAGAAGCGGAGCCAGGCGCATCGTCGAGGTTTCGGCAACATAGGCGCACAGCAACGGGAAGCACCCCCATGCGGCAGCGAAACCCACGTCGCTGTGCACGATCCCACCGAACAGCTCCGCATTGTAAGCGACCACCAGCAGAGGGCCCACCACGACGAAAGGAACCAGCACCGGCCCGACCTTTACCACGCCGAGCACCCCGAGGGTGACCGCAACAGCCAGTCCACCTACGGTCACGCCCATGAGCGCTCTGGAAGAGATTTTTGTGCGCAGCGGCCTGCCGTGCAGCTCGTCCAGGGCATGCGCAGCAATGCCGACCGCGAAGAAGAAGGCGAGCACGCTCGCCACGAGACGCGTGGCACTCGGACGTGGGGCGAGCGAGGCCCCCACGACCACGTAGGAGAGTTGCCAGACGGTGTACGGCGGGTGCAGGAGGGTCCACCAGTCGCGCCACCCGCCGCCGACGGTCGCGTAGTACGCCGGCCTGAGACCGCCGGGCACCGGGGAGCTTTCAGGCACCTGCGCGCCTACCCCGCATCACGAGCCCCCCACCGAGGCTCATCCTGCGAACCTGCACTTCGATCAGCCCTGCTTCGCGCCAGGCCTCCACTGTGCGCGACACCGGGTACCTGCGGTAGTGCGCCGAGATGCTGGGGCCGAGAAAGCGCCCGACCTCGAGCCACGCGCGCCCACCAGTCAACCAGCCCGCCAATGGCAGGACGGCTCGGGTGTAGAGCCACCAGGACGATCGCCACAACGGGTTCTCGGGCACCAGGAACTCGAGGCTCGCCACGACCCCGCCCGGTCTGACTACCCGCGCCAGCTCCGTGAGCGTTGCACCCGGATCGTCGACGTAGCGCAAGAGATAGGTGAAGGTGAGCGCGTCGAACGTCGAGTCCGAAAAGGGCAGCCGCTCGGCTGTGCCGACCACCAGCACGACGCTCTGAGCGGCCCCGGCCTTCTCAACGTTCTGTCTTCCGCGCCGAAGCATCGCCTCGGTCAAGTCCACTCCCACGACTCGGGCGTTGCTTCGAGACGCGACCTGCAAAGCGACTCCCGCGGTTCCGGTCGCCACGTCGCAAACGAGGACGGGCTCGCCATCGAGCACCCGGGTCACCATTTCCCATCGCCACCGGCCGTTCTGCCCGAACGAGAGCCACTCGACCAATCGATCGTAGTGGTCGGGGATCGGGGTGAACAGACGCTGTGCGAAGCGTCTCGAAGCCCTGTCGCTCGGCGCTAGTTCGGTCACCGTGTGACGATCCCACAGAAAAGGCCTACGACGATGCTCTCAATCCGTCCTGGCGGTCATCGCTGGGAAGCTGGAGACCACGAGCACGAACAAGAAGAACGTGACCACGTGCACCCCGGTGCACCACAGACAGATCTTCTTGATCGTGAAAAGCTCGGCGTAGACGAGGTAGATGACGAAGCCCATCCCCCCGAACACCATTGCCAGGCGTAACCACGCAACCCATCGCAATGAGGTCCTCCACGCAATCGGGAGGTTGATCGCCACCATGGCGGTGAAGAAGATGAGCCCGAGCAACGCTACGGATACCCCGAACAACATCGACTCGGAGCTCTTGGTGACCACATCGCAGTTCACGACGGAGTTGGCGGGACAGCTCAGCAAGCTGCTCCCCGTGTAGTGCTCGATGGTGAGGTAGAGCGCTATGCCCCACCCGGCGAGCGAGAGCACCAGCGCCGCGATCGGACGCCACTCGAACATACGTGACTCATGGCCCCGATCCTCGAGGTATGCGTCATCTGCCTGCGACCCGAGGTCTGCGTCAAGAACGTTGCCTGCACTTTCGCGACGGGCTCCCAACGTGCCGGGTCCTCAGCTCACCCCAAGCGCCTGCGCTGCCTGGGTCACGATCGACGTGGAGCACACCGGGGCGGGCTGGTTGCCGGTGATCGAGCAGATCGCCGCTGTCAGGTAGTTCGCCGTGCCCACGATGCCCTGAGTCACCGGGTCCTGCGCGTTCTTCAACTTGGCCGCGATCTGCCCCTGGTCCAGCCCACGGAGAATGGACGGGTCATAGCTAGCGCCGAGGACGAAGACCTTGTTGCCGATGTCCACGAACGGGAAACCTTGAGAGATGCCGAAGTGCTTGGCGTACTTGGCCCAGAGGCTCGATTCCTGGGAGGTGAGCGGCAGGAGGAATCTCCTACCAGCGCCGTTCGGGCCGGTGTCGTTCGTCTCGTGTTCCACGGGACGGAACGCGAGGTAGTTACTCTGGTACTTCGCCGAAGTGAAGGCGAATGTGTGGATGGCCGGAGGCGTGTCCCAGGGCGACGAGGTCGTCTCGTCGAGTCCGGTGAAACTGCCGAACCGGCTCAAGGCCATGATGATCGCCCAGCGCTCCGCCGCACAGGACGGGCAGAATTCCCCCCCGATGTAGAAGGCCTCAGGCTTTCCCCCAGAAGTGAGAGCCGGCTGGCCCTTGTCCACGGAGGGTGGGTTCAGCGACGACGGCAACCCCACGGCGTGGACCACCGAGGCGCCGACGCCGATCTCCACCTGCGCCAGAACCGATGGCGAGGCCGCCGTGAGCACCGGCGTCGCGTTGCTGACGCTCGGGCTCGAGGATCCGGTCACCTTTACGATCACGAGGGCCACGACAACCACGACCACCACCCCCACCGAGACGAAAGCCAGTGTGGTCGACGAGAACTTGCGGGGCGCGGCCGCCTGAACCGGGGCGTTGCGCCTGCCCTTGGCCTTTCGGGTGCCAGGCCCCGGGCCCGAGCGCGTCGCAGAGCGTGCAGGAGGTGCCCCACGTGCCTGGCCTTTGGCCGGCGGCCGCCGCGACCGGGTGGCTCCGCCAGCACCGTCAGGTGGCTTCTGGCCACGCTCCTGTCCACGACCGCGCTGTTGACCCCGCCCTGGCTGGACCACTCCCATCGCGCGTCTCTCCTTGCTGGTCAGCTCTTCACCTGGCGGCTCATCGCATGCCGGCCGGGGCCCTACCCAGCCGGCTGTGTCTGCGCCGACAAGCGCAGTCACCTCGCTGTGCAATTGCTGTCGCCTTACCGTAGTCGCCGGGTTCGACCGTGTTGCCTCGCCGGACTGATCGCGCCGCGTATTTGGGCACTCCCATTTGCAGCATGACCCGCAGCACGTCGGTGGCGGCCACCGGCCGGGTACATGCGAGCAAGATGGTTCCAAGCACAGCCAGAGCACACCTCGACCACGTAGCAAGCAACCTCGTCCGCTCGCCCGCAAAGTCGCGCCAGCTCCTGTGGGCTCGACACACAACGTCCGTGCGCGGGGAGCCTCGGGCCGAACACGTAAGTGACGTGGACCACGGACGTCTCCTCACAGATCGGGCAGCTCTCGGCGAACGGCACACCTACGTTGCGCGCCGCGCGCAGTAGCTCGGGGTGGGCGTCACAGACCTCGAGGCGCGAGAGCCGACCCTTGCGGAACTCCCTCACCACGGCGTTGCGAGCCAGGCGGTACTCGACGCGCCCACCGGTGCCGCTGACCTGGAAGCCTCGCAAAGCCGACGGCCCGAAACTCATCGAGCTCAGGGTACCGCTGGCCAGGCAGCCGAGGTGCCCCGGCAAGCGCCGTGCAGGCCAACCTCGACATGGCTCGTGGCGGGGTTCGGGACCAATTTCGGCGCTCCGAGAGGAACGTTGTCCTTGTGGCGATATATCGATACGATATGTATCGCCGATGTACCGACGTCACCCCATCTCCGAGCTCGCAAGCAGCGCACGGCCCGGCAGCTTCGAGCACACGCGAACCTCTGAGCGAGCACGCCACTCGGCCTGTTCGTGCTGCGGCTTACGGGCGGCATGATGCTCGAGCTCGCCATCCTCGGCCTCTTGGAGACGCAGGCCCTGCACGGGTACGAGATCCGAAGACGGCTCCGCGACGAGCTGGGCCTGCTCTCGAACGTCTCGTTCGGCTCCCTGTACCCTGCGCTCGGCCGCCTCGAACGGCAGGGCGCGGTGGAAGTGCTCGAAGACCCGGAACGGACCGGCTCCAAGGTGCCGATGACCGGGTCGCTGTCGGGCGAGCGGGCGGCGCTAAGGGCACGGCGTGCAGGCGGAAGTCGCTCCAGGCGAGGGAGGAAAGTCTACCGGATCACCGATGAGGGCCGCCGGCAGTTCACCGCCCTCTTGGACTCCGAACGCGCCGCCGGCGTTGACGACGCGAGGAGCTTCGGCTTGCGCCTGGCCTTCGCCCGCTATCTGCCGCCCCAGGCTCGTCTTCGCCTGCTCGAGAGGCGACGGGCCCAGCTCGCCCAGCGCCTCGCCGAGGCGCGCGCCGCGACAGGTGCGGCGGATGCCCGGCTCGACGTCTACACGCGCTCGCTCATCGAGCACGCAACAGACTCCACCGAACGGGACATCTCGTGGCTGGACCGGTTAATCGAGGCCGAACGAGGTCGGGGCGCGACGCCGCCGGCCGGGCGCGCGGGCGCGAACACAGTCGAACCGCAAGACCTGAGACCGCAAGACCTGAGACAGATGGAAGGAGATCGTCTATGAGCAAGGTCCGGGTAGCCATCGCCGGCGTGGGTAACTGCGCCAGCTCCTTCGTACAAGGGGTTGATTACTACCGCGAGGCAAACCCCCTCGACACTGTTCCGGGGCTGATGCACGTCGAGCTGGGCGGCTACCACGTGGGCGACGTCGAGCTCGTGGCAGCATTCGACGTCGACGCCGCAAAGGTAGGCCTCGACCTGTCCAAGGCCGTCTTCGCCGGCCACAACAACACGATCCGCTTCTCCTCGGTCGGGCATCTCGACGTCACGGTCCAGCGCGGTCCCACCTTCGACGGGCTCGGCTCGTACTACCGGCAAAGCATCGACGAGTCCCCGGCGGAACCGGTGGACGTCGCCCGGGTGCTCTCCGACGTCGACGCGGACGTGCTCGTGAGCTACCTGCCCGTGGGCTCGGAAAAGGCACAGCTCCACTACGCCCAGGCTTGCCTGGAGGCGGGTGTCGCCTTCGTAAACGCCATACCGGTGTTCATCGCCAGCGACCCCACATGGGCACGGAAATTCCGTGACGCCTGCATCCCCATCGTGGGAGACGACATCAAGAGCCAGGTGGGATCGACCATCGTCCACCGAGTCCTCACCAGGCTCTTCGAGGACCGCGGCCTGGCCCTTGACCACACCTACCAGCTGAACGTCGGCGGCAACATGGACTTCATGAACATGCTCGAGCGCGAGCGCCTCGAGTCGAAGAAGATCTCGAAGACTCGTGCCGTCACCAGCCAGGTCGAGAACTTCGTACTCGACGCCGACGACGTGCACATCGGCCCGTCGGACCACGTGCCCTGGCTCGCTGACCGCAAGTGGGCGTACATCCGCATGGAAGGCCGCAACTTCGGTGACGTCCCGCTCAACCTGGAGCTCAAGCTCGAGGTCTGGGACTCGCCAAACTCCGCTGGGGTGATCATCGATGCCGTGCGCTGCGCCAAGCTGGCCCTCGATCGCAAGATCGGCGGTCCGCTCGTCGGGCCTTGCGCCTACTTCATGAAGTCCCCTCCTGTGCAGTTCCACGACGACGAGGCTCGCCGGATGGTCGAGGCCTTCGCTGCTGGTGAGCCTTCGCCCCCGTGGCCCGAAGACTGACCTAGGGACGAAGCTAAGAGCGACCCGACCACCACTCGTCGAGGCGACGGTAGGCCTCTTCCTCGCCCAGAGGACCCTCCTCGAGGCGAAGCTCGAGGAGGAAGTCGAGGGCGTAGCCGACAAGCGGGCCGGGCTCGAGCTCAAGGTGCTCCATCACCTGGCGACCGTCGAGGTCGGGGCGAATCGCATCGAGCTCCTCCTGCGCGCGTAGCTCCTCGACCCGGCGCTCGAGCTCGTCGATCCGTCGCTCCAGGGCGCGCGCGCGGTTCACGTTTCGGGTGGTGCAGTCACAGCGGGTGAGCTCGTTCAACCTGTCCAGCAGCGGCCCCGCGTCTCGTACGTAACGCCTGACCGCCCGGTCGGTCCAGCCGAGCCGGTAGGTATGGAAGCGCAGGTGCAGCTCGACGAGACGCGTCACCGTCTCTGTGTCGTCTCGCGAGTACCGAAGGGCCGTCATCCTGTTGCGCGCCATGCGCGCCCCCACGACCTCGTGGTGATGAAAGGTCACTTCTCCTGGCCCGAATGCCCGTGTGCGCGGCTTTCCGATGTCGTGCAACAGGGCGGCGAGGCGCAGTAACCGATCGGGCGACGTCTTGTCCACCACCGCCAGGGTGTGGGCCAGCACGTCCTTGTGGCGGTGGATCGGGTCCTGCTCGAGGGCCAGCGCGGGGAGCTCGGGGAGGAACTCCCCCGCCAGCTGCGTCTCCACGCAGAACCACAGCCCCAGAGAAGGGCGCGGCGCCACGAGCATCTTGTCGAGCTCGTCGCGAACGCGCTCGGCCGAGACGATCTGGAGACGCTCGTGCATATCGCGTACCGCGTCAGTGAGCCGCGTCTCGGGCTCGAGGCCCAACGCGGCAACGAAGCGCGCCGCGCGCAGCATGCGAAGAGGATCGTCGCCGAAGGAGATCTCGGGGTCGAGTGGTGTGCGCAGGCGGGAGGCAGCGAGGTCCTCAAGGCCACCGCAAGGGTCGACGAGCTCGAGCCCGGGCAGCTTGATGGCCATCGCGTTCACCGTGAAGTCCCGGCGCGAAAGGTCGAGCTCGATCGAGTCGCCGAAGGCAACCTCGGGCTTTCGCGAGTCCGGGCTGTAGGCCTCCGCTCGGTGGGTCGTGATCTCGAAGCGCCTGCCTGCTTTCGTGGCAGCCACTGTCCCAAAGCGCTTGCCCTGGAGCCACACTGCATCGGCCCAGCCCCGCAAGATGCGCTCGATCTCGTCGGGCACGGCATCGGTGGTGAAGTCCAGGTCGGTGTCGGTGACGTCTCCGGCGCCCCGGGTGGGGCCGACCACGAACGCGTCACGAACCGACCCCCCCACCAGGTACAGGGTGTGACCGGCCGCCTCGAAGCGCTTCGCCAGCTCCGTGGTGGCTTCGACAAGGGGCCCGAAGCGCTCTGGGATCACACGCCGAGGGTAATGCGGACCTGGGCGTGCCTGGCAGTAGGCTCGTGCGCCGAGGTGGACCGTACCGACGCGAGCATCGCCCCACCACGCGGGGCTGCCCGCACGGAGGACCGAGTCGTGCGCCCGAGGACACGAAGGCTTGCGGCATTTGGCGCGGGCGCGCTCGCGGCCACCTTGTCCGCCACCGCCCTCCTCGCAACCCAGGCGGCCCCGGCAGGCTCGAAGAGCCAGTCGGCGAGCACCCTGTCGTTGCTCGCCCCGCCGGGCTTCGTCACACCGGACCAGCCCTTTCAGGCACAGCTCGGAATCCGCAGCGGGCTGGACCCCAGCTCGTTTGACCTCGAGGTCGATCTGTACCCGAGACTGCTCTACCGTTCCGAATTCGACGAGACGCTGAGCGGCACTCCCGTGGGCGCGGCACTCGCGAAGTCGGGTGCCATCGCCCTCGCCTCGCTCCCCGCCGACCAGCGAGGAGTGCAACTCACGGTCCCGGTGGAAGCAGGCGGATCGACGACCCCGGGGAGTGGGCCGTTCACGGCCCACCTCGACTGCCAAAGCGGTTCGTGCGCCGGCGTCTACCCGCTTCTCATCCAGCTCACCGACGCCGCGACCTCTGCGGTTGTCGCGCACATATTGACCTATCTCGTCTACACATACCCCTCAGATCCCCAGCCACTGCGGTTCGCGCTGGTGGTGCCGATCTCGACACAATCTCAGGCACCTTCCTCCAAAGGGACCCTCCTGGCGCCGCGCTCGGCGGCGTTGTCGAAGCTCGACTCGCTCGTCTTCACGCTCTCAGGAGCGCGCATCCCACTCACGCTCGTCCCGAGCCCCGCCACGGTCAGCTCGCTTGCCACGGACCCCTCGGCTCGCTCCAGGCAGGCGCTGCGTTCGCTGTCGGAGCTGGTGAACGCGAGCGCTGTCGGAAGACAGACGTTGTGCGGGCCGTTCGCAGACGTAGACGTCGGGGAGCTCGCCTCGGCAGGGCTGGCGAACGAGGTCTCCCAACAGATACACGAAGGCGCCTCTGTGCTCAAAGGCGACCTTGACACGAGCTGCGCTACTGGTGGGACCTTCGTGTCGGAGAGCATGCTCGACCAGTCGGCTCTCAGCGCGCTGGCGAACCTCGGGTACCAAGACGTCGTCGTGCCCCAGAGCGCGGTTACAGGTCCGGCTCCTTCTGCGACGTGGTCGAGGCTCTTCAACCTCGGCGACACCCGCACTGGGTCGCTCCTGGCCAAGACCGTGGACCCAGGTCTGTCCTCCCACCTCCAGGTGGCTGCGCATACCGACCCCGTCCTCGCCGCGGACCAGGTACTCGCAGAGTTGGAGCTGATCTACTACGAGTACCCGGCCACCGAGAAGCCACGGGGCGTGGTCGCGGTGACACCGTCCTCGTGGGGCGCCAGCTCGACGTTCGTCGCCGACCTCCTCAGCGGTCTCGAGGACAACCCCATGGTGCGCCCTGTGAACCTCGCCACCTTCTTCTCGGAGGTGCCCGCCGGGGGCACGACGGGCGCCGTCTCCCAGCCCTCGAGCCGACGTCCCGCCGTCGACGGCACTACCGCACGGTTGCCGGTACGCGCGATCCGCCTCGCACGTGCTCGCCTCCAGGAATTCGCCGGCGCCGTTTCCCAGAGCACCGCAGGTACCAAAGAAGCCCAGGTTCTCGACCAGTTGCTGCTTCTGGCAGAGACGAGAACCCTCGGTGCCAAGAAACAGCAGATGGCAGTGTCCGATGCTTCAGCAGCGCTCTTCACCCAGCTGCACTCGTTGTCGGTGAACGCGGGGGAGATCAGGCTCACCTCGAACGCCGCTTTGGTCCCCATCACGGTCGTGAAGAACCTGCCGTACCCCGTGACGGGGGTGATCGGCGTCACGAGCGACAAGCTGACGTTCCCGCAAGGCTCGCAGTCACCGGGGGGCATCTGCCACTCCCCAGAGGTGCACAGCTCGGCAGGCCGCTCGAGCTTCTCGTCGAGGTGCGTGATCAGCCACAGCACGAACGTTGTCTACGTGGACATGAGAGCGCGCGCGTCGGGTGACTTCCGGATTTCGGTGACCCTCACCAGCCCCGACGGACCTCTCGTGCTCGCCAGCGGCCAGCTCACCGTGCGCTCGATGTCCACCTCTGCGGTATCGATCGCCCTGTCGATCCTCGCCGCGCTCGTCCTGCTCGCGTGGTGGGGCCGCACCCTATGGCGCAGGCGGCGCAGGAGGCACCCGGCACACGCGCTCGGCGCGCGGGCCGCGACACGAGCGGCGCCATGACGGCCTCGATGGTGAAACCACCACCATCCGCGCGCGGGCGATGAGTCGAGCGGCGCCATGACCACCCTAGGAGGGTCCTCTGCGAGAGTGGGTCGCGACACGGCGGTCATGACGGTCGGCACGACCCTGTCGCGAGCCACCGGCGTCCTACGAACGTTCGCTCTCGCCTACGCACTTGGATCGCTGGCGCTCGCCGACGCCTACAACCTCGCCAACACGATCCCGAACATCGTCAACGACATCGTGCTCGGCGGGATCGTGTCGGCCACCTTCATCCCGGTGTTCGTCGAGAGGCTCTCCACGCGCCCGGAGGACGAGGCATGGGACGCAATCTCCGCCGTGACGAGCGTCACTCTGCTCGTGCTCGCAGCGGCAACGGTCGCCTTCTTCGCACTCACCCCCCTCGTCATCGTCGCCACCACAGCGCTCAACCACTCCGCGCACGCCACGCAGACCCGTCATGTGGCAACCGATCTGCTGCTGTTGTTCGTACCCCAACTCGCGTGCTACGGCTTTATCAGCCTGGGTACCGCACTTCTGAACGCTCGCCGACGGTTCGCGGCGCCGATGTTCGCCCCGATCGCAAACAACGTCCTCCTCGTCGCGGTGCTCCTCGTGTTCGGCACGCTCGTAAGACAACGTTCTGTCTCGGCTGTTGCGGACCACCGGGGGTGGTTGCTGCTCCTCGGCCTAGGGACCACGCTCGGTGTGGTCGCCCAGGCGGGCCTCATGATCCCGAGCCTGCGGCGCGCCGACCTGCACCTCAGATGGAAACCGAACTTCCACCACGAGGCGGTCCGAACGATCCTGCGATTGTCGGGATGGACGTTCGGGCTCGTGGTCGCCAACCAGCTGGCGCTGTTGGTGGTGCTCAGCATGTCCGAGAAGGTCGGTCCGGGAGCGGTGAGCGCCTACACCTACGCCTACACGTTCTTCCAGCTGCCCTACGGGGTCGTGGCGGTGTCGATCATGGCAGCCACCGCACCCGAGCTCACCACCCACTGGGCCACGGGCGACACCGTTGCCTTCCGCCGACGTATGGCGGTGGGATTGAGGGCAATGCTGGCAGTGATCATCCCCGCCGCTGTCGGCTTGCTCGTGCTCGCGCGGCCTCTGGTCGCCCTCCTCTTGGGCCACGGAGCAAGCACCACTGTTAACACCGTTGCCACGGCAAGCTCCTTGGCAATGCTCGCGCTTGGGTTGCCCGGGTTCTGCTTGTTCTTATACGCGATAAGGGTGTTGCAGTCGGTCCAGGACCTGCGCTCCGCCTTCTGGCTCTACGTGCTGGAGAACGGGATCAACATCATCTTCGCCGTGGCGTTGGCAGGACCGCTCGGTGTTCGCGGCATCGCGCTCTCGATATCCATCGCTTACACGATCGCTTCGCTGGTGGCCCTGGCGCGTGTGCGAAGCCGCTTGCACGGGCTCGGCGCTCGGTGGTTGACGACACCGCTGGTGCACGTGCTCCTTGCATCTGTGGCTCTGGTGGCGGGCGCTGTGCTCGGCAGCAACATCACAGCCTCGCAAGCAGGCTTCGGCCTGTTCGCCCGGGTGGCCCTGGGGGTGGTCGCCGGTGCGCTCGCCTACGTGCTGGCCGCAGGGGTCCTCGCCCTCCTGACAGGCCGCTCCGCCATCCTCGGCCCAGATCACACCCCAAGCCCAGGGCGCCGGCACCGGGGACGCAGTCGCCCGGTCGCGCCCCCACCACCCCAGCCCCTGCCCCCCGCGGGTCGACCGCCTTATCGTCCCGAGAGCCTCGGGCCCACGCGCCCTCCCGAGTCCGGCGGGCCCGTGCGTGGCAGACTCGGCCCTTGACTAGGGAGGGAGGTCCGATGGCAGGAATCCAGATCGTCGCCGATAGTGCCTGCGATCTCTCTCCTGAGATGGTCGAGGAACGCGCGGTGAGGATCGTCCCACTCTCGATCCGCTTCGGCGAGGAGGAGTTCGTCGACCGCGAAGAATTGTCGAGCAAGGGGTTCTGGGACCGGGTCATCACCGGACCGGTCATCCCCGAGACGGCAGCGCCTGCTCCTGGAGCGTTCCAGCGCGCTTTTCTGGACGCGGCCGACAAGGACCGCTCCGGCGTGCTGTGTATAACGCTTTCCTCTCGCCTTTCCGCCACGTATCAGGCGGCATACACCGCCGCTCAATCCGTAGCCGACCGCATAGCAGTACGCGTCGTCGATTCTCTCACGGTCACCGTGGGAGAAGGTCTCCTCGTGCTCTCTGCCGCCGATCAGGCCGACCAAGGCAAGTCGCTCGATGAGATCGCAGCGAGCGTCGAGGGCCTCATGGCGCGTACGCGTGTCTACGGAGTCCTGGAAAACCTCGACTTCGTAAGGAGGGGCGGGCGAATCGGTGGGGCAGCTCATCTCGTGGGCTCGCTCTTGTCGATCAAACCGGTGCTCGAGGTGCGCGAGGGGGTCATCGAGGTGGAGACCAAGCAGCGCACGCGCCAGCGTTCCTTGAAGTACCTTGCGAGCAAGGCTCTGGAAGCCGGCCCGCTGGAGCGCCTGGCCGTCGCCAACGGCGCAGCCAATGACATCGGAGACGTGCTCGACATGCTTCGCCCCGCTAACTCGGCACACGAGATGGTGCTGACCGATCTGGGGCCCGTGATCGGAACCCACGCCGGCCCTGGCTCCGTCGGGCTCTCCTTCCAACTGGCGCTCTGAGCTCGTCCTGCCATCCCCGCTGGAGCACAGGATGCTGGCCCGCGAGGTCGGACGGCGAAAAGCGCCTTGAAGACTAACCTCGACGACATGGACAACCCAGACCCGAATAGCGCGCCGTCTACAAGCCCGTCACCTTCCAGCTCATCGTCGGACTGGCAAGCGCGCGCGGCAGACACAGTCGAGGCAACGGTCGCGGCAGTGCACGACCGGGTAGTTCGGCCGCTGATCATCGTCGCACGCGCGATCGTGTTCGGAATAGTGGTGGCCTCGATGGCGCTGGTCCTGTGCGTCCTGCTGTCGGTGGCACTCGTGCGTCTCCTCGACGTCTACGCCTTCGGCGGCAGAGCATGGGCATCCGAGGCCCTCGTGGGAACGGCTCTCGCGGCAGTGGGGGTCGCGGCCTGGTCGCTTCGTCGTGCGCGTCACACAGCCGAAGAGAAATGACTGTGCCTGAGACCCGTGACGTGGTGATCCTGGGTTCGGGCCCAGCAGGGCTCACGGCGGCGATCTACACCGCCAGGGCCAGGCTGAGGCCCCTTGTCATGGAGGGCGAGCCTTCGTCCACCAGCGATCAGCCCGGCGGCCAGCTGATGCTCACCACCGACATCGAGAATTACCCCGGCTTCGTCGACGGCATCCTCGGACCGCAGCTCATGGAACGCTTCCGCGCCCAGGCTGAACGCTTCGGGGCGGAGCTCGTGACGCGCAGGGCGACGCGCGTAGACCTGAGCGAGCGGCCGTTCGCTGTGTGGAGCGACGCCTCGGCCACCGAGCCCACAGCGCTCGCGCGGGGTCTGATCGTGGCCACCGGCGCGCGCTCTCTCATGCTCGGCGTGCGCGACGAGGACCGCCTGCTCGGTCACGGGGTGTCGACTTGCGCGACCTGTGACGGGTTCTTCTTCCGTGAACAGGACGTCGGCGTCGTCGGCGGCGGGGACTCCGCCATCGAAGAGGCTCTTTTCCTCACGCGTTTCGCCCGCACTGTCACGATCATCCACCGACGCAAGGAGCTGCGCGCCTCGAAGATCATGCAGGACCGCGCGTTCGCCAACGAGAAGATCGCCTTCCGCTGGGACTCGGTGGTGACAGAGGTACGGGGGGAACAGAAGCTGTCGGGAGTCGTGCTCACGAACGTGATCAGTGGCAACAGCGATGTCCTTGCCCTGTCGGGTCTGTTCGTGGCCATCGGCCACCAGCCGAGCACACGTATCTTCGCCGGCCAGCTCGACATGGACGAAGCCGGTTACATACACACCACCATCGGCACTCGCACGAACGTTGAAGGCGTCTTCGCCTGCGGCGATGCCCAGGACCGCGTCTACCGACAGGCGGTCACCGCGGCCGGCTCGGGGTGCATGGCAGCGCTCGACGTCGAGCGCTGGCTGGGAGACACAGCCGCATCGCTAACCGACTTGTGAAAGGCACTACCGGGCGTACAAGGCGCTGCGCCGAGATTCCTCATCACACGGTGAGCGCAGACAAGCTGGTGGAATGGAGCAGGCAGCTTGAGTGTTGCACGGACCGTCCGGGCACGTACGAGCCAGCTCGGGGGAGCAAAGCATGAGCGAGAAGATCACGACTCTGAGCGACGCTACGTTTGACGCGCATGTCAAGGCTGCCGACACCCCGGTGCTGGTGGACTTCTGGGCCGAGTGGTGCGGTCCGTGCAAGGTGATCGCCCCGATCCTGGAGGAGATCTCCAGCGAACAGGTGGGAAGGGTCGAGATCGCGAAGCTCAACATCGACGAGAACCTGGACGTGACCCGTCGCTACGACGTCATGAGCATCCCAACGTTGATCCTGTTCAAGGACGGGGAGCCAGCACTTCGGGTCGTGGGGGCGCGGGGAAAGGCGCAGCTCCTTCGGGAGCTCGAGGTCTACCTGTAGCCACTGATGCCACCCCTGGACCGCTGCCTCTTACCCGCGGATGCCAGGGCGAGGCGGTCTGCGATCTCCAGCAACGGCTGAGGACGCTCGACCTCCCCTGTGTCCCCGATCCTGAAGGGGATTTCGGCCCCGGCACGGCTTCAGCTGTGGAGGCCTTCCAGCACAGGCGCGGCCTGCGAGTCGACGGCATCTGCGGCTGTCAGACGTGGTCTGCGCTGGTCGAAGCGGGTTTCCGTCTCGGCGACCGTTTCCTTTACCTTCGCCGGGCGATGCTGCGAGGTGACGACGTCGCAGACCTGCAGCGACGCTTGTCGGCTCTGGGCTTCGACATGGGCAGGGTGGACGGCATCTTCGGGAACCTGACCTCATCCGCCCTCGCCGACTTCCAACGCAACGTGGGAGTCGGGGCCGACGGCATCTTGGGGGCGTCGACGTTGCGGGAACTGAAGCGGGTGACGCCACGCCACGCCGAACCCGAGCTCGTGAGCGCGGTGAGAGACCGCGAGAGGCTGCGCCGCGCACCGCGCACCTTGCTGGGCCGGCGCATAGCCGTCGGGGAGGAGGGCGGTCTCGACGCGCTCGTCGGAGCGGTGCGGCGTCGTCTCACCGAAGGTGGGGCCCAGGTGGTGCCCTTGTTGCATCCGGACGGCTCGGCTCAGGCGGCCGCAGCCAACGCCGCTGCCGTCGAAGCCTATCTGGGCCTGCGCCTGGATCCCCATAACGAACGCTGCGTCGCCGCCTACTACGCCGGCTACAGCTACGAGTCCCAGGGGGGGCGGCGACTGGCCGAGCTCGTCCAGCGGTTCAGCGCTGCGGCTCTCGGGGTCCGCCCCGGTGGGGCAATAGGAATGTCGCTGCCGGTGTTGCGAGAAACCCGTATGCCTGCCGTGATCTGCGAAGTCGGTCCGCCCGCCACCGTCGTCGTCCGTGCACGGTTGCTCGCCGTGGCTCTAGTCGACGCCCTCGGTGCCTGGGTCACCACGCCAGTCGACTGACCAGGCACCCGGGAGAGTGCTCTGACCGCTGGGGGGGTATGAGAATCTCTGCCACTCTATGTGGCCTTGAGAACCCAGATCTCCACGTTGAGCGCTATAACAACCCTAAAGCGTGGACCTAACACGAAAAACCCAACTGTCCACAGCCTCATGCACAGGTTGTGGATGAGAGTTCACGCGTCGTGGAACGATTGATGCGCAGCGTCCTAGCTCAGCGTACGGAGGGAGCTCCTACCATCAGCTTGTAGATCCGCTCGAGGTCTTCGAGGGTGGCGAACTCCACCACCACCCGCCCTCTGCGGCTACTCATATCAACCTTGACGCGAGTGTTCAGGTGAGCCGACAGTAGTTCCTCGAGCTCGAGCACACCAGGAGCGGGCAATCGACGGCGAGAACCCGGCCCGCTTGCGACTTGCTCGCCGCCAGCCCCGTTCGTGCTCGGAGCTTCGACCTCCGATGGGTGAGGCTCGCCCCCCATTCCCTGGACATGATGCCGGACGAACTCTTCCACGGCCCTCACCGTGAGTCCCTCGGCTACCGTTTGCTTAGCCAGGTCCTCCTGGAAGCTTCGGTCCGGCGTGCCGAGCAGGGCGCGCGCGTGGCCGACGCTGATCGCGCCGTCGGCCAGGAAGCGTTGCACACCGGTGGGCAACTGAAGGAGACGGAGCGTGTTCGTGACGGCCGTACGGCTCTTTCCCACCCTGGACGCCACTTGCTCGTGGGTGTACCCGAATCCCTCCACGAGCTGTTGAAAGGCGGCTGCCTCCTCCAGGGCGCCCAGGTCCTCGCGGTGGAGGTTCTCGACGAGTGCCTGCTCCAGGCTGTGGACGTCAGAGGACTCCTGGACGAGAACAGGGATCGACTGGAGACCGGCGCGGCGGGCGGCACGCCAACGGCGCTCGCCCGCTATCAGCTGATACTCACCAGCACCGGTCTCACGCACCAGCACGGGCTGGAGCACCCCGACTTCGCGGATCGAAACAGCCAGTGAGGTCATCGTCTCCTCGTCGAACTGCGTTCTGGGTTGGAGGGGGTTCGGGTGGATGCTTACGAGGGGAATCTCTCTGAAAGCAGAGTCCCGGTTTCCAGTCGCTTGCTGGGGGATCAGAGCCCCGAGCCCCTTGCCCAGCCCGCTACGACGCGCCACCGCTGACCTCCTTTGCTAGCTCCCTGTAGGCGATAGCGCCTCGAGACCCCGGGTCGAACGCCGTGATCGGCTGACCGAAAGAGGGGGCCTCGGATATGCGCACCGTCCGGGGTATGACGTTTCTGCAAACCCTGTTCCCGAAGTGCGAGCGAACCTCCTCCGCGACCTGCTCCGCCAGCTTCGTCCGGCCGTCGTACATGGTCAGGACAATCGTGGTGAGCGTCAGCCTCTCATTAAGATTGTTCTTCACCAGGTTCACGTTCCGTAGGAGCTGGCCCAGTCCCTCGAGGGCGTAGTACTCGCACTGGATCGGCACCAGAACTTCGTCCGCTGCCGCGAGGCCGTTCACAGTGATCAGCCCCAGTGAGGGCGGGCAGTCGACAAGGGTGTAGTCGAAGTCACCGGCGATAGACTCGAGAGCGCGACGTAATTTGAGCTCGCGGCTGAATGTGGGAACGAGCTCGATCTCCGCCCCGGCTAGATCAATGGTGGCCGGAGCAATGAACAGGTTCTTCATTCTCGTCGGCTCCACCGCGTCCTCCATCTTCGCGTCGCGCATGAGCACGTCGTACATGGAGAGTTCGAACGAACGGGGATCGATCCCCACACCAGTGGTCGCATTGGCTTGGGGGTCAAGATCTACGATCAGAACTCGGTAACTGAGCTCGGCCAGCGCGGCTCCCAAGTTCACAGCCGTGGTCGTCTTGCCCACTCCACCCTTCTGATTAGCCACGGCAATGATCCTGGGGACCGGCCTGGCCACGTAATCGCCGCTTTCGATCGCCACCTCATCGAGCCCGCCGAAACCGCTCGAGACCCCGTGCCTGCCGGTCTGTCCTCGCACCTCCGACAGCTGCGAAGGTACCGCAGCGTGAGGCGTGGGTTCGACGAGGGTGGGGGCTTGCTCCATGGCGCGGGCTTGCGCCACCGGCACCTCCGCGACGGACTCCGCCATGGCCTCTGTCACGGGAGCGATCGAAACCATGTCCTCATCTCGTTCGGCGACCCCTGCCGCGAGAAAGGTCGGGCCCACGACCTCACCCGGTTCAGCTGTGTCCGTTGTGCGAGGGGTTTTTTGACCCCCGGCCGGTGAGTCGTCGGCAGCTGTAGGGTCCTCGGCTTCTTCCAGCCGGCGTTTTTCCTTTTCGGCACGCCATTTCCTGCCTCGCAAGCGGACGGCCACCGATCAGACCCCTAGCAAGTCGAGGCGCACGTACCCCATCCTTCACATCCCTGAACCCTGGGTCAAGAGTATCGCGCTCCACCAACGAGATATATGCCCATGTTTGCCCGCGGAGGAACTCACCCGAGTAGATGTGCCACGTGAAACCTACACGGTGACGGTCATCCACCACGACCAATACCAGTATTCGACACCCTGTAGATGGGACGCTTCCTCGGAACACCCACTCGTCGAGGAAAGCGCGTCGGACAAGGCACGACCTGCCGCAAGACCTGGTACCCGAACAGACGACGCCACCCCGCTACGACCTCCAGCCCGACCACGACCAGACCCTCGGGCGGCCAGCGATCGGGGTTCGACGCGCAAGCCCCCACGTTCGAGCCGGGGGGTGGATCCACCGGCGGTTCCGATACCACGAGCAGACCACCGCAGCGCAGAAACGGCGCGGCACATTCCACGGTTACCGGGGGGGGACCGAACGACCGAGCTACGACCAGGTCGAACGCGCTTCGTAGATCCGACCTGGCGGCCACCTCCGCTCGGGAGTGGACCACACTGACCCTGTTGGACCATCCACAGGCATCCACGGCTTCACGCAATGCCACGGTTTTTCGAGAATTGCTGTCGAGAAGCACCGCCTGGGATCGCTGCCAATGATGGGCCAGCACGAGGCCGGGCATCCCACCACCCGATCCGAGGTCAAGGAACCTGGCGGGGCCGCCGCTGGTGATACCGGCGTGCCCCCATGACGCCACCCCGGATTTCGGTTCGTGCTCGAGCTTGGGTGCAAGAAACATTTCCACACACGCAGCAAACTCCCAAGCATGGGCGATCTGCGTTGCCAACGACTCCCCACCGAGAGATCCAACCTCGAGCGCGAGCTCCAACGCCCCTAGAACGGGGCGTGGGAGCTCGAGGAACTCAGTCGTCTTCTGCCCCCACGGTCTCCGCCTGAACAGGCTCTGGGACCACCACTATGTAGCGCCTCGGCTCCTCGCCAACCGACCTGGTCACGACCCCTTCAATCTCGCTCACAGTGTCGTGCACTACCTTCCGGTCGGATGCTGACATCGGCTCGAGCGCACGCTCGGAAAGACTCGCCAGGACCTCCTCGACCACCTGCCGGGTGAAGCGCTGCAGTGCTACGGCCCTCTTCGCCCGATAGCCGGCAACGTCCACCAGAATCCGCTCGCTACGTCCACCTGTCCGGCGCTGGACGACCGTCCGGGCCAACTCCTGCAGAGCAGCCAGGGTCGCGCCCCCCGGTCCGACCAAGATGCCAAGTTCTGGGCCATCCACCGCAACCTGTACGGTGCTGTCGTCGACGATGCTCATCGTGACCGTGCCGGGCAGGTCCAACAAGTGAACGAGGCTCTCCACGAACTCCCGGGCAGATTCCCCTTGTTCCTCCAGTGACAGGCCCTCCCCCACAGCTTCCTCCTTCGTTGCATCGACCCGACCGGACCGCTCAGAATTCCCCTGGCCGTCCTCGTGCTCGGGCGCTTGAAGGGTGCTCCCACCCGCGCCCGCACTCACAGCATTCGCCCCGTTCGCTCCTACGGGCTGGGCTGAAACTCCAGCGGTATCCATGGGTCGAGCACCCCTGGGGGCCCTGCGTCGGCGGCTTCGCTGGCTGCGCCTCGTCCCACCACCTGACGTGCCGTTCTCCGAGATGCCCTGACCACCAGCACCCGCTGGCGTCTCGTTCGCCTCCGCCAGTTCCTCGGCCCGCTCGTGGTCCGCGACCGACACGACGCCCTCCGAATGAGTGCCCTCCTTGGCCGCAGCGTCACCACCGAGCGGTCGCTGCGGGGCCCTGCCCTCCTGGCTCTGACGACGAGCTCGAGTCCGCTTGGGCCTCGGGTTCGTGGGGCGGACCCGGGCTCTCACACGGGCCTCACCTCGCATTCGCCCGAAAAGGCCCCCACGCGGCTCGTTCATTACGATGAACTCAGCGTCACTCTCGTCCACACCGAGCTGATCGAGGGCCGCGTCCTTGGCTTCCTCCACGTTCCTGCCTGTCGTTTCCACCCACTCCATCGTCGATCAACGAGCCCTTCTGCCTCGCTTGGCCCTCGAGCGCGACTGCGCAACCTTCTTCGGCGGGGAGCCGTTCGGGCTAGAGCCCTTGGGTGACCCGCTCGCCGTCGGAGCGCTGCGTTCGGGAGCTCTGCCGGCAGGCTCATCCGGAGGACCTTGCGGGCGTCGGGTCGCTCCTGGCTGTCCGTCGTACCCGGAGGGTCCCCGCTTCGGTACGGCACTTGACGACGGGCCTTTCCCAGGTTCGGTCCCCGGCCTCTGGCTCATGTCAGTCTCGCGCTCGATCGCTGCGCGCCTCTCGCGTTGCTGGGCCTGCTGTTCGACCGCTCTCTTCTGGGCCTCGGCCAGCCGATCCATCACACTACGCCTGCGAGGTCTCGCCGTTTTACCCCCCCCTCCGGGCAACACCTCCTCTGATGCTCCGCCTGTTGCCGAGGGCTTCGCAAGCACGCCCGACCGAAAGACGGCTTCTTGGATCCCGATGCGGCACAAGCTGGAGACAATGAAATAAACGTTCACTCCTGCTGCGATATTTATGTAAATCAGCGCGAACATAATGGGCATATAGCGCTGCATCATCTGTGCCTGTGGATTGGCTTGTGCCATTTGCGGGTTCCGGCTGTTCAGCTGCCTCGTCTGCAAGTACATGAGTGCGATGGCCATCAGGATCAGCAGCGCGTAAGGCAGGGCCTGGGTGATGGAATGATGTCCCAGCACCTTCGAAGCGAGGTCGATCCCGAACGCGGGCATCTTCCCGTGGTGGTTCAGCAGGCTCGCATACAGCTTCGTGCTGTGACCAATGTACCTAGGAGAAGCACACGGTCCGTGCTGACATAGAACCACCTTTCCCGCAGATGAACTGAAATAGTGCCCGTTCTTGACCGTATTGGTGAGGCCGCGGATCACGTCATACAGGATGATGAAGATCGGGAATTGGATCACCATCGGCAGACATCCACCGACCGGGTTGACCCCATGTTCCCGGTAGAGCTTCATCATTTCTTCGTTGAGGGTCTGCTTGTCACCCTTGTACTTCTGCTGCAACTTCTTCATCTCGGGGGCGAGCCTCTGCATCGCCACCATCGAGCGTGTGCTCTTCACCGTGAGCGGCGCCGTGATGATCATCACCACGACCGTGAGCAGGGCGATCGCGATCGCGTAATTGGGGACGAGCGCGTAGAAGAACGCGATCAGCCAGGCCATCGCCTGGAACAACGGTTGGAACAGCTGGCCGAGCGTGCTAGCGAGCATCATGGCGGTCATCGCAGGCCGCCCTTCTGCGGTACCGGGTCCACCCCGTGCCCTCCCCACGGGTGACAACGACCGATCCGCCTCAGAGCCAGCACCCCGCCGGGCACGACGCCATGGCGTTCTATCGCCTCCAAGGCATACTCCGAGCAGCTAGGCAGGAAGCGGCACGGCGAGGGTCTCCCCGCTCGGGCCAGCTGGTAGAGCCGGATCATCGAGAGGGCCGCCCTACGCCCAAGCGCACTTCGCTCTTCCATGCTTGTTGTGACGTCCGAATGCCGCTTTCCAGGGCCATATGCGTTTTCGGTGCGCGTCGCGTCACTCTGCGTGTTCATCGGTGATCTTTCCGGCTCGCCGATGTCATCGCTAGTGCCACTTTCGTTTTGAGCTCCTCGTAGCTGAGCCCGCAGGCTTCACGGTCCACCGATACCAAGTAGGTGCCCGGTCTAAGTTCAGCTGCGAACTCGCTCACCGCTGCCCGCAGTCTGCGCCGTAAGCGATTGCGCGTCACGGCATGTCCGACCCGACGTCCCACGGCATACCCGACACGCGGGACCGGTGAGGCATCAACGGTTGTGAACCTGACGCTCACAGGACCGCTGCGCGTCCCACGCGCCGCTTGGCGCAGCACCTGGAATGTGGAACGGCCCGAAACACGCCAGACCACGGCATCTCCCGCCGCCGCTACGCGGAGAGACGCCGCCGGCCCTTCAGGCGGCGGGCACGGATGACGGCCCGGCCGGCACGTGTAGACATGCGGTGCCGGAAGCCGTGGTTCTTGGCCCGCCTGCGGGCGTGTGGTTGGTAAGTCCGCTTCACTTTCCTCTCGTCCCTGGTTCTGTCGTCGTTCGATCAATACTGGCGCAAGAAGGCTTGCGGGGAGGCGCCATGTGCCGAGGCTCACCGCGGTACGCGCGGATACAACCTCACATGCTACGCGTCCGGTGACGCCTCTACCAGGTCGTCGGAGACTGCCCCGAGCATCGCTCGTTTCTTTGCGTCGTTGCCGCAACCGGAGATGCTTGGTGCACCTCGCTGATCACCACCTGGGCTCATGCGATCGCTAGCAGCGCCCCCTGGCCCGGTGTACCGTGCGTGTGACCGGCGTTACCCCCCTGAAACGGGGTGATTCGGGTTCGGGGGTCCGACTTCCCCGGGGCCACCAGAGATCCCGTCCGAGGAAGGCCGGGACGAACTTTCGAGCAATCCACACCTGTGGATTTGCCTGTGGACATATCTGGCGACCGAAGGACGGAATCCCAGGTGAACGAGACCGACATCCTGTGGAAGCGCTGTACGGACGTCCTGCGAGAGCAGGTGTCCGACGCAGCCTGGCGCACGTCGCTCGAGGGGCTCTCGTCTCAAGGTTTCGACGGCGACATGCTTCTTCTCGTAGCGCCCAACACCTGGGTCCGAGATCGGGTGGAAGGACGTTTCCTCGGGCTTATTGCCGCGGTTGCTTCGGATGTCGCGGAGCGTGAGGTGAGGGTCCGCCTCGAAGTCTCTCCCTCGCACCTGGCTTCTCGAGACGCCGGGGACGCTGAGCACTTGGCCGATCCCCCTGTGCCTGAACCGAGCCAGGGGCCACCGACGATTCCCGTCATGAGCGCGACGGTTCCCGCGGCGGACGCGAACCGCCAGAACACGGCGGGATCCTCACAGCGAGAGCGGTCACGGCACAGAACATGGGACGACGAACCCGCAGCCGGCAGGCTGAATCCGCGTTACACGTTCGATACCTTCGTCACCGGGTCCTCTAATCGTTTCGCCCACGCCGCCGCTTTGTCGGTCGCCGAAATGCCTACTCGCTCGTACAACCCGCTTTTCGTTCACGGTGGTGCTGGACTTGGCAAGACACACCTTCTGCATGCCATCGGTAACTATGTGCGGGAGAATTTTGCTGATCGACATTTACGTNNGGATGAGGGTTCGCTACGTGTCCACTGAGACGTTCATGAACGAGTTCGTCGACGCGATTCGGAACAACACGATGCCTGCCTTCAAACGTCACTATCGCCAGTGCGACGTTTTGCTTATCGACGATGTGCAGTTCATGGAGGGCAAAGAGTCCCTACAAGAGGAGTTCTTCCACACCTTCAACCACCTGTATGGTGCCTCGAAACAGATCGTTCTCACATCGGATCGTCCTCCGAAGTCGATTGCCACCCTCGAAGACAGGCTCCGCAGTCGTTTCCTCTCCGGTCTCATAACGGACATCCAACCACCCGAGCTGGAGACTCGGCTTGCCATCCTCCACAAGAAGGCAGAACGAGAACCAACTCCGGTACCTGACGAGGTGCTCGAGTTCATCGCGACGAATGTCAAGGACAACATTCGCGAGCTCGAAGGAGCACTAATCAGGGTAAGCGCTTTCGGTAGTTTGACTCACCAGGCTTTGTCTCGGGATCTTGCCGAGCACGTACTTTCCGATATCGTCTCTGTGGATCAACCACGCCGCATTACTGCACAGGTGATTCTCGACGCGACTGCCTCGGCATTCGGCTTTACGGTTCAAGACTTGTGTAGCGCAAGTCGCCGTCGTCCACTGGTCATCGCGCGACAAATCGGAATGTATCTGTTTCGCGAGCTAACTGATTTTTCGTACCCCGCGATAGCGCGAGAATTCGGCGGACGCGACCACACCACCGTCATGCACGCTGTCGAAAAAATCTCTTCTCTCATGAAGGAGCGTCGTCACATCTACGACCAGGTGACCGAACTCATCATCTCCATCAAAAGTGGTGCATAATCCTGTGGAGAACCGTTTTTCGGTTGTGGACCTAACGTCGCACTCAGTGGATACGGACCGTCCCATTCCAGTGCAATGCTGCCTAAGGTGGATCACCCAAATTGACCGGTGGACAATGTTTCCGGCCTCTACCTCCATTAACCTCCATCTATCCACAATCCACACCCCCTACTACTACTCCTGTCAGAATTGAAGATATAAAAAGAAAGAAGGACTGGCGTGAAGTTCCGCTGTGAGCGCGACACCCTGGGCGAAGCACTCTCGACAGCTGGGCGGTCGGTAGCCACGCGGGGAGGATCTGGCGCGGGAGCTTTTGGCCTGCGAGTTCAGGTCAGTGCGAACAAGTTGATGGTGATAGGGACAGATCTTGACCTCACGATGCGTGTCGAGTTGGAAGTGGTGGGGTTGGATGACGGAGCGTTTGTGGCTCCGGCTCGGCTGATTACTGACATCGTGAGATCACTCGAGCCAGGAGGTGTGACGTTTGGAGGCGGGCAGGACGAGGTTGAGATATCCGCGGGACGGTCACGGTTCGTGGTGCGTACCTACTCGTTGGACGATTTTCCAGTACTGGCTGATCCTGGTGTTGAACAGATTCGCTTGCCTACGACAGTGTTTGTTGAGGCATTGCGCCAAGTGGTGCGCGCGGCCTCCGATGACGATACGCGACCACTTCTAACAGGGGTACTCGTAGCAGCAGAGGGAGACGGGATACGATTGGTGGCGACGGACTCGTATCGCTTGGCATTACGAGATATCGCAGGTACAGGTCCACTACCTAGCGAAACAGACCAAATTCTTATTCCGGCACGGGCTTTGAGCGAGCTCCAACGTCTACTCACCTCAGTTGGCACAAAAAGTAGTTCCGCGCAAAGCATCGGGTTTTCTATGACCGAGCTGGATGCGACGTTCTCTGTTTCAGGGGTTTTTCTCACCACCCGGCTTCTCGATGGTCGTTTCCCCGATTATCGCCAGTTGATCCCACCAAACTACCCAAGCCAATTGCGTGTAGGTAAAGACTCCCTGCTCGATGCGTTACGACGAGTACGTTTACTCGTCCGTGACAACACCACGCCTGTACGTCTGTCGCTTCGTCCGTCAATTGTGGAATTGAGCGTAGTGTCACAGGAGATCGGTCACGCCAGCGAAGACGTTGACGCCGACTACGAAGGAGAGGAGCTGGTGGTCGCTTTCAACCCCAGCTACCTGATCGAGGGTGTTGACGCGGTGGTGGGAGACGAGGTGGTGCTCGAGACCGTCGATGCCACGAAGCCAGCCACAGTACGAGCTCCCGAGCACGACGAGTATCGGTACCTGCTAATGCCGGTCCGGGTTTCCTGACCCCCGGAACCGTACTGCCCGCCGGTTCGAAGCCTGTGGCTGTCTCGAGTCTCTGGCTTCGGGACTTTCGCTGTTTCGAGGAATCGCGAGTCGAACTCGAACCGTCCGGGTTTACGGTCCTGCGAGGTTTGAACGGATCAGGAAAGACCTCGGTGTTGGAGGCGATCGGATGGTTGGCCACAGGGCGTTCCATCCGCGGGGCATCCCGAGAGACGCTTGTGAGGCACGGTGCCGATCGCGCCATCTTGCGGGCCGAGACCTCAATCACCGACAAACAAGATCTGATCGAGGCAGAAATCCCGGTAGTGAGAGCGACACGCACACAACTGAACCGTCGGCCGATCCGCCGTCACGCGGAAATGGCCCCTGCCCTACAGGTCTCAGTGTTCTCACCGGCGGATCGCCGTCTGGTCGAAGGTGGGCCTGCCGAACGCCGAGGCTATCTTGACGAGGTGCTCGTCGAGCGAAGCGCGCGTCTCGAGGCGGTGGTGAACGACGTAGAGCAAGTGCTTCGGCAGCGGGCCGCTCTCTTGCGCCAGAGTGGCGGCAAGCTCGACCCGAGCATTCTTACAACGCTCGATGTATGGGACCAGCGTCTCACGATGTCGGGGACAGAGTTGGTTGTCGCGCGCGAAACACTTGTTGAGAAGTTGGAGCCGCTGGTCTCGGAGTCCTATACGCACCTAGCAGGGCACTTCGAGCACGTCACTTTGACCTATCGTCGTTCTTGGACAGGCGAATTGGTCGACGCGCTTCGCTCTGCGCGCGAACAAGACGTGCGTCGTCAAGTGACGACGGTCGGTCCTCACCGCGATGAGCTCGAGATCGGTCTCGGTTTCACTCCGGCACGCACACACGCCTCGCAGGGTGAGCAGCGCTGTATCGCGCTGGCCTTGCGCCTTGCCACCCACGATCTGCGCCTCCAAGACGCACTCGAGCCACCTGTGCTGCTCCTCGACGACGTGTTCTCCGAGCTCGACCCGCACCGCTCGGCAGCCCTCGTCGAGCGGCTTCCGTCGGGACAAGTACTGCTCACAACCGCCGTAGACCCTCCGCCAGCGGTTGGCGCCCACCGGGTAGTGGAGGTTGCCAGAAACAGCCTGCTTGGGAGGTTTTCGGGGCAATGAAACCGCGGGGCAATTCCAACCATGGACCCGTGAGCCACCGTCGTGGTCGCGCGGGCGACGATCCGGTACCGCTCAGCGAGTCCCTGGCAGCATTGTCAGGGCGTCTAGGAGTCAGAAGTACCCACACCGTGGCCGCGGTGTTCGGACACTGGGAGGCGATAGTGGGTCCGGCGATCGCGTTGCATGTGCACCCGCTGAAGCTCGAGAACGACACCCTTTTCATCGCTACGGACCATCCCGCGTGGGTCACGCAACTGCACCACTTGGCGCCGCAGATCCTCGAGCGCCTGAGTGAAGCTTGCGCAGAGGGAGAAGCGCCCAAGCATCTTGAGGTGCGCGTGGTGCGGTAGGTGTTGAACCCCGCCCGCCCCTGCTGAGGAGGTGGTGAAACTGTGTCCACCGACGACCGTGAACACGCCGCAGGGTGCCGAGAGTTACAATTCCTCCTGGTAGACTTGTGCCATTGGTACCGCACGAGGACGGCCTTCTCCGGGAGCGCCCCGGCGCGGAGTTTGTGAGCAAACGACGGTTGAAAGGGCGCGTGCGTGGCGCTGAACGCTGAGGTTGAGCCCGTCAAGAATTCGCGAGCACACTCCTACGAAGCTACCGACATCGTCGTCCTCGAGGGCCTCGAGCCCGTCCGAGCCCGCCCGGGGATGTACATAGGTTCGACTGGTCCGAGCGGGCTTCACCATCTGGTCTGGGAGGTGGTGGACAACGCCGTTGACGAGGCGATGGCAGGCCGGGCCGATCGGATCGACGTCACACTGCTCGGCGGCGGTGGCTGCCGGGTCGTCGATAACGGCGCCGGGATCCCGGTGGAGCCCCACAAGCAGTATCCGGACGTCTCGTCGGCTGAGCTGGTGCTCACTACCCTGCACGCCGGAGGCAAGTTCGGCGGGGCGAGTTACAAGGTCTCAGGGGGCCTCCACGGGGTGGGTGTCTCGGTGGTCAACGCCTTGTCGAAAAGGCTCATCCTCGAGATAGACCGAGCCGACAAGCACCACGTGGCTGAGTTCGCCAACGGGGGCAACCGCAAGAAGGCGCTCAAGGTCACCGGGCCCGCTCCCCGGGGCAGGACCGGGACCACGGTCACCTTCTGGCCGGATCCCAAGGTGTTCGAAGACATCGAATTCCGAGCCCAGACCGTGATCGAGCGTCTCCAGGTGATGGCATTCCTGAACCGTGGCTTGGAAATTCGTTTCTCTGATGAGCGGCCCGGACGCGAGCAGAAGATGACTTTTCGCTACACCGGCGGGATCGTCGATTACGTGAAGCATCTCAACGCGGCGAAGGAGTCGCTCTTCAAGAAGGTCTGTTCGTTCACCCAATCCGAGGAAGACCAAGAGGTGGAGATAGCCCTCCAGTGGAATACCGGGTTCCACGAGTCGATCCACTCCTTCGCGAACGGCATCTCCACCATGGAGGGCGGTATGCACGAGGAGGGCTTCAGGAAGGCCCTGACGAACGCCGTGAACCGCTATGCGCGAGCCAAGGGCCAGCTGAAGGAAAAGGATGACAACTTCCTTGGTGAGGACATCCGCGAAGGACTCACCGGCATCATCTCGGTTCGTCTTCGCGACCCGCAATTCGAAGGCCAGACGAAGGCCAAGCTCGGTAACGTGTCGATCCGGTCGCTGGTTGAGAGGGCTACGAACGAGAAGCTGGGGGACTGGCTCGAGGAGAACCCCCGTGAGGCGAACCAGATCGTGCAGAAGTCACTGGTGGCGGCGCGCGCACGGGTAGCGGCTCGTACTGCACGCGACCTCACTCGCCGTAAGTCAGCTCTTGACGGTGCTGGCTTGCCGGGGAAGCTGGTTGACTGCTCCTCTCGGGATCCGTGTGAGAGCGAGCTGTTCATCGTGGAAGGCAACTCTGCGGGTGGGTCGGCCAAAGACGCCCGTGACCCGCGCACCCAGGCGATCTTGCCCATCCGGGGAAAGATCCTGAATGTCGAGCGAGCGCGTATCGACAAGATGCTGAAGAATGTCGAGATCCAGGCTCTCATCTCCGCGATCGGCGGTGGTGTGGCGGAAGACTTCGACTTGAACAAGGTCCGCTATCACAAGGTGATCGTGCTTGCCGACGCCGATGTCGACGGCTCGCACATACGGACCCTGCTGCTCACCCTCTTCTTCCGCCAGATGAAACTGTTGGTCGAGGGTGGGTACGTGTACGTGGCCCAGCCCCCGCTGTATTCGACCCTTGTGGGGAAGGAGAAGGCATACCTGAAGGACGACCTGGCAAAAGCCCGGTTCACCGAGGACCACCCTACGCACAAGGCCGAGTTCCAGCGCCTGAAGGGGCTCGGGGAAATGGATTTCAACGAGTTGCGTGAGACCACGATCGACCCAGCGCGTCGCTCACTGCTGCAGGTGACCGTGGAGCAGGCGGCCGTGGCCGACGAAGTCTGCTCGGTGCTCATGGGCGACGATGTCGAGCTACGCCGCACGTTCATTCAGCAGAACGCAAAGGATGTGCGGTTCCTCGACATCTGAGAACCACAAGCACCCCGACGCGTTGACGCGCGTGGATCGGAGGGACTGAAGGGACATGGCGAGACGGAACGCTTCGGGCTCAGGTGGCTCACGAGGCGGGGATGGCGTCGGCACACGCACACGGGCCGAGCCACCGTCGGGGTCTATCGAACCCATCGAGATTCAGGAGGAGATGGAGCGCTCGTTTCTCGAGTACTCCATGTCCGTCATCATGCAGCGTGCTCTACCCGACGTGCGCGACGGGCTCAAGCCGGTTCACCGCCGGATCCTCTACTCGATGGACAACCAGAACCTCCGTCCCGATCGCCCGCACACGAAATGCGCCAAGGTGGTCGGGGAGGTCATGGGTTCTTATCACCCTCACGGCGACATGGCGATCTACGACGCCCTGGTACGGATGGTCCAGGACTTCAGCCTCCGTCACCCGTTGATCGACGGTCACGGGAACTTTGGAGGCACGGGCCCCGACGAGGGACCCGCGGCGATGCGATACACCGAATGCCGCCTCGCGCCACTGGCTCTCGAGCTACTAGCCGGGATAGACGAGGAAACCGTGGACCTGGTGTCCAACTACGACGGCACCACCGACGAACCCGTTGTGCTGCCTGCCAGGTTTCCGAACTTGCTCGTAAACGGCTGTCAAGGGATCGCGGTCGGAATGGCGACGAACATCCCGCCTCACAACCTGGGTGAGGTCATCGACGCCACCCTGCATCTGCTCGATCATCCGGAGGCCGGGCTCGACGAGCTCATGCGGTTGGTCAAGGGGCCCGACTTTCCCACCGGCGCGACGATTCTTGGGCGCCAAGGCATCCTCGACGCCTACCGGACAGGGAAGGGCTCGATCAAACTGCGCGCGGTCGCCGAGATTGAAGAGTCCAAAGGGGCCACCCGAATCGTTGTGACCGAATTCCCGTACCAGACCTCGGTCGAGGTGATCGAGAAGAAGATCGCCGACCTCGTCCACGGTCGTGAGCTCGAAGGTATCAGCCGGACACAGAACGACTCTGCCGGGCGCAAGTCGCGGCTGGTGATTGAGCTCAAGCGCGATGCCAACCCCAACGTCGTGCTGAACAACCTCTACAAGCACACTCCGATGCAGACGAGCTTCGGGATGAACGTCGTCGCCCTTGTGGACGGTGTGCCGCGTACGCTGAACCTGGCTCAAGCCATCGGGCACTATGTAGATCACCAAGTCGAGGTCGTGTGCCGGCGCTCGGAGTATCGCCTCGGAAGGGCACGGGATCGCGCACACATCGTCGAGGGGCTGCTCAAGGCCATCGACATGCTAGACGCCGTCATCGCGACGATTCGTGGCTCCGACGACCGGCCCGCTGCGCGTGAAGCGCTCATGGTCGAGCCGTTCTCTTTCTCAGATGTTCAGGCAGCCCACATTCTCGATATGACGCTCGGCCGGCTGACTCGCCTCGGACGCTCGGAGCTAGAGGAGGAGATGGTCAAGCTGCGCGAAGCAATCGCGGAGCTGAAAGCAGTCCTGGCTGATCCTGCGAAGCTGCGCGGCGTGATCGCCACCGAGATGGGCGAGATCAGGCAGCGCTTCGCCGACGAGCGCCGCACAAGCGTCGTCAATGACCCGGGTGAGCTGGCCGTGGAGGACCTGATCGAGGACGAAGAGCTCGTCGTCACCATGACTCGGGCCGGGTACATAAAGGCAGTCCCGACGGCCTCCTTTCGCACCCAGGGTCGCGGAGGACGTGGCGTCCAGGGCGCACGCCTCAAGGAGGAGGATCTGGTCGCTGATCTCGTTCACACCACTGCCCACGCGTATCTACTTCTGTTCTCCAACCGAGGTCGCGTCTACAGGTTGCGAGCCCACGAGGTCCCGATGAAGGAACGCACGGCGCGTGGCACTGCGGTGGTGAATCTCCTGCCGCTAGCCCCCGCCGAGCGGATCCAAGCAATCGTGCCCACACGGGACTTCGACTCCGGTGGCTATCTGCTGTTCGCAACGAAGGCCGGCCAGGTGAAGAAAACCGCGTTCAGTGAGTACGACAAGTCCCGACGCNNTCCGAAGGCGATGTGCGGTCGATGGGTCGCGATGCAGCAGGGGTGCGCGGGATGCGCTTACGCCCGGGAGACGAGGTCGTGTCGTGCGACGTGGTGCGGCCAGACGCCGACATCCTCATCGTGACCGACGCGGGGTACGGGAAGCGCACGAAGGTCGACCACTTCAGTAGCCAGGGTCGCGGGGGTCAGGGGGTGAGAGCGATCAAGCTGACCGCTGTGCGTGGCCGCGTCGTGGCCGCCTTCATGGCCGGATTGGACGACGAGCTCTTGCTCGTCTCTACCGGTGGCGTTGTGATCCGCACCGCTGTGCGAGAGATCAACGCCCAGGGTCGCGATGCTACGGGCGTCCGGCTGATGAGCCTGGACGAAGGGCACGCGGTGGCAGCGGTGGCAGCGGTGGCAAGCGGGGAAGAGGNNCGGTAGCGGCGGTAGCGGCGGTGGCAAGCGGGGAAGAGGCCACCGGATAGCGCGTCGATGAAGTGCGAGACCGGGCAGGGGCGGTGTTAGCCTCGTGAGTCCGCCGGGGCTATAGCTCAGCCGGTTAGAGCGCAGCACTGATAATCCGCCCCGAAGGGCTTTTCCGGACGGCGCCGGACGGCGTAAAACGGTCTGACCAGGGATGCCGTAGACGAGCGAAGATGCCCGACGACGGCAGTTGGCGCGATTTGTAGGGCAAGTTGTAGGGCAAAGCGTTCTCAGAATTAACCCGCTGACTTACCCTGAGAGCTGCGAGGCTAGATCTGCTCCGGTTAACTGATTCAGTCAACTGCCGGTGTGGCGAAGCCGACAGGGGTGCTCACGATAGCAAGCAGACGGTCAGCTATGACCGAGCTATTGCGTCGCGAAACCGGCAGCAATGTACGGGGGCAGGTGTTCGCCTGCCACCTCGAACACAACATCTTGTGGGTCGCGTAGTTAATGGGATAGCCCTTTGATTGCACGCGTGGCGTTCCACCACCAACTGCAGATAGCGGACGATTTTGTCCTACCTGGACCCCGCGCTGACAGCGATGGCGAGGTAGAGCGTGGCGATCAGCACCAGCCCGGCGAATGACGCGTCGGCGTAGTCGATGCTCCCATGGGCCGCCTCGTTCCGGAGGTTCAGGCCCTCCTGGCGCGAGAGAAGAGTGGTGATGTACCGGCACCAAGATGGGTCGAAGCCGCGCTCCTCGAGCATGGCCATGAGCACTCCCAGGCCGGAGTACCCCCCGGGGGTCGCACCCCGAGCCGTGTTGAACACAGGCATGCCCATGCGGAGCAGGAGCTCGCGCGCGAGGCGTTCAGCCTTGGGGACCGCCGTGAAGAACGCGCCCTCGTAATCACCGCTGAAGAAGCGGTCGAAGGACCTTGTCAGGCTGGCCGCCGTCTCCTCGGGAACGTGGCTGGCCGCTCCTAGGAACGTTGCCAGCTCACCGACGTCGATGGGAGCGAATTCCTGACCCAGACGCACGAGAGCAGTGACGTAGATTCCCCCGAGCACCTGCATGAAGTGCACCTCGGTCTCGGCGAGGTGGTACGCCTCCCGCTCAGCGCCAGTCTGAGCAGTAAAGCGGGGCAGACCGTCCTTGCCGACTCGTGTTACCGGGAACAGGTGCTGCAAAGGAGCCGCCGCCTTCATCTCGATCACGTTGGCTCGGTTCCTCTCCAGCTGCCCCGATGGCGGCTCAGACGACACGAGGTTCACCAGCGCCTGCTGCCAGGTCGACACGCCGATGATGCCGTTGATGGTGTCGTCCACCACCTCCTCGGGGATCGACACCTCGTGCTGGAGGCGCACCATTCCCAGATCCGTTCCGCGCATTGCCTGAAGCCGGCGAATCGCCTCGTCATGCAGGTCGCGGAGCCCGCGGGCTTCTGCCAACTGGGCCGCGTCCTCCAGGTGAACCACCTTGATCATCGGAGGCGCCTTCTCCGCCTCGGCAAGGATGGCCTCCACNNTTCGCGGGCGAGGCGCTCCCGATCCCCCGTGCTGAGGCCCCTGCGACCAAGCTGCAGCTCGATCGTCGACCGGGTGTTCCACATGTCGTCCCGGTATCGGTCCCTGGCCCGGAGGAGCAGATCATCGAGCTCGGGTGCGCCGTCCGGGTGCCGTACCAGTGGGGCGATGAAGCCGAGGACGACGCCGGGTCCGGCATCGCTTGAGTAGAAGGATCTCTGGGCGCAAGCGACGAGCGCCACAACGATCTCCGCGGCCAGTTCAGTCTGGCCGGTCGCACGGGCCAGATCCAGGGCACGAGCAAGCGCCCGCACCGCGCCCAGGCCCACCTGGATCCGCGTGGACTCGTCCGCGTCGCTGGAAGGAAAACCGGCTGCGGCCTGTAGGTACGCACGGGCCGCCGCCCCGGCTCGGTCGCGGCCATTACCCCGGCGCGCCTCGAACAGGAGGTCGTTGAGCCGAGCCAGCGCAACCGGCTGGATGACCAGATCGGCACAGCACTCCCAGGACTCGAACACCCATGGATCCAACTCGTCGAAGGGTGGTGGGTTTCGGATGTCTCCGACCTGGGAGATTGGTCCGAAATAATCTCCTCTGCGGGGCTGCTCGTGGGTCTCGTAGTACAGGAAGGCAGCCGAGATCGCCCCGAGCGGCGTCATCGCGTCGTCCTGGGTGACCCCGAGGGCCGCTTGGACGTCGAGGGGCGTAACGGCCTCGGCCGCCGCCTTATCAATGCGCTCGACGAGCGCGTCGAGCTCCTCACCCTCGGGCGCCCGCGGGGCCGGCGGTGCAGCGTCGGATGTCACACGCCCAGTGTCGCGCGGCGCTGTTCGGTCGCTGACCAGCCCGGCGCGTCGCCGGCGGCGGCCCCTAGCCGGTCCGGAGCCCGACGCTGCGCCGGTGTGTTTGCAGCGCCAAGTCGAGGGCCGTCCGAGCAACGCGTCCCGCCGGAAGGCCGTCGATAGTGCCTCTCTTCATGCGCTGCCGGACCTTGCGCCGAAGGACCGGCCAGAGCTCCTCGGCCAGCCGGACCTTGTTGACCCCCTTGCCCCATGGGCTTGTCGCGTGCTCGATGTTGGGAGTCAGCCCCGATCCGCGCAAGCCAACGACCCGGGAGTACACGTCCTCGAGGGTTACGCCGTCGGGCAGCTCGACGATCTTCACGATGGCCTTGGCGAGCTCAGTGTCAGTGAAATTGGCGAACTCCCAGGAGCCCGTCTCCCAAGTGGTGACCGTTACCAAGGTGTCGATGTCTTCCCGGGCCTGGGGTGACTGCACCTCCCTCGGCAGCGACTCGAAGAGCCGTCGAGCCAACTTCTGGCGTTCGACCTCTTGCTTGTCGGGGTGCGAGTACTTTCCCTCGGGGTCGACGGCCACCAGGAGGCGAGTGGGCGGCCGCTCGAGGATCACGAAGTTGTCGTGCGCCTGGCCGAATCGAGGCGTCAGGTTGTGGCGGACGAACAGGTCCAGGTTCTGGTTCACCGTGTCCATCAGGACGCACTCGACCAAGCGCTCGGGAACTGGCGCGCCGAAGATCTCCTCCATGACCCGCGGCATCAGGTTCATCTCCGTCTTGCCTTCGAGCGCGAGCAGGAGGGACGGGTGTGGCGAGAGGCCACGTGACATCAGCTGCTTTTCGAGGCCTGCAGCGTCTGATGGGAGGCGATCATCCAGGATCGCCCACGCCATTCGGACCGTCGCTTCCGGCGGCCGCGACAGGTCCTTGCGACCCAGATCATCGAGGGATCGGAGGAGAACTTCGGCCGCGACCCGGAAGTCCATCGCGAGCCTCGCCTCCTTTTTGAGCTCCTTCCAGCTCTCCGGATGGGCCAGGCCCACGAGTTGGTACCAGTCTCCGAGCGGGTCGATCGAATGCCCTCGGAACAGCAAAGACTCCGCGGCCTTGGCCGTCGTCGCCGGGTCCAGGTTGAACGGCAGCAGCCGTTGGTGCAGGTCGAAATGCGGGTCCTGTTCGAACCATTCGTCGGGGGACGTGATCACACCCAAGATGGAGGGGAGGTAGTGCGAGTCAAGGGCTGCGAGCAGGATGGCAAGCGCTCGACCGCGCCCCATCTCCTCGACAGCCTCAGGTGGTACTGGCTCAAGAGAGACGCGCAGCCGGTGGTCCGGTGACCATTCCCCCTTCATCTCGTTAACGGCGCGCTCGAGTGCCTGGAGTCCCAGTAGTTGGTGCTCGCTGTAGTAGACGGCCGGGCCGCGCAAGCGCGTGTCGCTGTGGCGATTCCACGGGGTGAACCGCTCGGTCGCCGGGTCGAGGAGGCGGCCCTCGTGCGCCGCGACCAGAACGTCGGTAAACCCTCCGCGTCCGTAGGGGATCTCGGGGAGCGGCTCGCCGTCCGGCACGGAACGGGTGCGGCGGGGACGTCGCAGCAGCTGGAAGAAGGGGACGAGAAGGCGCCGTCGATGGAGCTCGTGCAGGTGCTCAACGCGAAGATCCACGCCCCGCGCTGACGCCTCTTTGACGAAGTCCGAAGGATCGAGCAGCCGGCTCTGTGTGAAGGCCAACGGCAGGCGCAGGAGTTCGAGCGTCCCGACGGCGTGGTCGAGCGTGTGCCCCCACGGGACCGGCAACCAAATGGACCAGACGGGCCGGCGCCGGGACCTACTACGGGGCATACCTCTTACCGTGCCGAAGCGGCCCGAGGCGTCAGCGGTCTACCGCGGCGGGGCCGCCGACAACCGCTTGGGCATAGTCCCGAACAAGGGGCACGTGGAGGTTTTCCCACGCCCCCGGCGGGGTCACACGCCACAACGTCGACGCATAGGACTGAAGGTTGACGTTGCGCTGCCACAGCCCGAGCCACACCGTGTCGATGCCGTCTGGCAAACGGGGGGCGGCCGGGCGGGCGAACGAGGCCATGGCGACCAGCGCCCCGGGGTCGGTGGAGTCGGCCCACACGAAGAGGTGGCGCTCTTCAGCCTGAGTCGCTAACAGCTTCGCGAGGTTGGACCGGGCCGCCGCCCAAACGCCCTGGTTGACGACCGATCCGTCGACCGTGCCCCCAGGCCCGACGGTGCCCACGACCAGGAGCGCAGGGCCGCTCGCCGGCTGATGCACAGGGCTGCCGCTCCGTGCCCCAAGGCGGCGAAGCTCGTCGATCGCACGCCGCTCCTCTTCGCTCCTCTCGGGGCCCTGACCGCCCAGAACGTCGCCGAAAGGCCCGCCGTTGTGCCGCTCGAGGATGGCCAACAGAGGCGGGGCCTTGGCGCGGAAACGCCTGACCCGGGTGCCGGCCTGTCCCCGGGTTGCGGCCTGCAGCGAGATGGACCAATTGAACGTGAGCTCCGGGCAAGCCCAGTCGAGAGATTCGATGGCATCCCACATCTCCACCACCTCGGGCACGGTGAGGCTGGTCACCTCGAGGGCGACCGTTCGACCGTCAGGAAGGTGGATGTCGAAGTCATGCGTCATCGGCGGCGCGCCCTGCTTGTCCCGACGCTCCGGGCGCGCCGACAGCATGGCGGCGACCGTCCACGCGGCCTCTCGTTCGGGGCCTTCGACCCAGCGCGCTGCCCCTACGACGGTGATGGGCAGCGGCTTTCGCCCTTCCAATTCGCTGCCCCCACTTGGGCGCAAGACAAGGATCACCCACCCATCATGGCGGGTCTCAAGCCGTCCTCCGCTCGGACCAAGTCGCTAGGAGGTTCCAGCCCAACTTTGGGCTCAACGGGCTCGCGCGCTAATGGCGCGGACACAAGATGTGGTAGTGCGAACCACCCCAGTACGGGCCGCCTGGGGCAGGCTCAGTGTCTCGTAGATGTGCCTACGTACCAGCGGCAATGTTCGGGGGCACATACAATCCTGCCGCCTCGCAATGGTCCGTTAGCGACGTTCCGTTCTAGCTCTTTCCCGTTCGATCCGGTCTTCCACCCACCGGACCGCCTCGCTCGGGCGCAGGATCTCGATGCCCCATTCTCGCCGTATGGCCTCCGCCCTATTCAGTAGCCCGGTATCTGTGGTGACGAACACGTCGTACCCGTAACGAATAGACGTCGCGATGTGCATGGCGTCACGGAGCTTGTGCTTCTTCGACGTACTCTCAATCGCATTGCGGTCACTGTCGGGAAACAGCACTGCAAAGACGCTGTCGAGTCGGTCCTTGTCTTCTTCGCTGGCAAAGACGGCGGCCCCCCAGCGACTGTTGCCGAACACCGCGGGGCCATGCAATTCGATGATCCCGGCGGTTTCGAGGATTCTGTCCGTCGCCGTGGCTTCGGATACCCCGCCAATCCGTTCGGTGTCGACGGTATCGGTCTTCGCGATTTCGACACGCCCTTCGCGGCGAAGTCGTAGCATCTCTTCGATTGCAGGTCGCTCGGGATCAAGGGGTCGGTCCCGCCAGGCGACCCAAATGCACGTGTCCGCGACCATCCGCCCCACCGTCCACGGAGTGCCGAAGGGTCGCACTGGGCGCAGCTCGTCGCCGTCCATCCCGAAATCGTAAGTCCCACGTTTGGAAGTGGGTAGCTGACCGGGTCAGCTCTGCTCCGCAAGTGTCGGCAATGCGTTCCTATGCCTGCCAGGGTGCCCCCCGACCGGCAGCGTACTGGGATATTTAGCAGGGCCCCTCTCTCCCCACTTTCCGAGTCCTTCAAGCGGTCGCGAGTCGAGGTCGTTGGAATCCTCAACCGTGACAGTCCCCGGGAGCCAGAGATCTCAAAAAAGTGCGCAAGATCACCCTGATCCTCGGCGTCACCATGGTATTAGCTACGCTGGCGAAATGGCGAAATGGCGGGTCGTTTGGGCCGTTGGCCCACTCATTGCGATGGTGATGTGTGCCATTCCGCCGGCTGCATCAGCAGGTACGGCCTCCGGCAAGCAAGCCTTCACAAAAGCCCAGGTTCTCGTATTCGACGACGATGTGATTCACGGCTACAACGATCTCTTCCAGAGGGCGCCGACGCAGCGGGAACTGCGGACTTGGGTTGCACTTGGAGAGCAGTTCTGCGTGGCGCTCGACAGTGGAAAAAATGGGAACACATTGATTGAGCCTGCGGCGATCCGTTCGATTGGCCGGAGGTATTCGATCCTGGGCGGTGAGCTTCGGGCGTACCCCGTCTTGTACTCGGGCTCAATGGTTGAGGCGGTTTCCGATCTTTGCCCAACGAACAAAGCGAAGATGGGACTTGCTTCGTCGTCGGTGCCAACGACGGCGGCGCCCGCGGGCGGTAGTTCCGGTTCTGCGACCTATACGACGGCGGAGATTGTTGCGTTCGACCACGACGTGGTTCAGTTGTTTAAGGTTGATCACACCAAACCGTCGGATCAACAGCTTCGGAACTGGGTGGTGCTTGGAGAGCAATTCTGTTCGGAGGTTGACCACGGCAAGAACGTGAAGACGCTGGTGAACGTTGGTTCAATCGCAATCGCACGGGAGAACCACATCTCAAAGAAGAACTTGCGCGGGTTCATTGACCTCTATACAGCCATGATGGTATTCGCAGCCACTGACCTCTGTCCGTCGAACGGTCCCAAGATTCAGCAACAGCTAGGTCTTGGGGCGGGCTCATGAATGATGAGCAGATGACCGAAAAGGAGCGACTCGCAGCTTTCAGTCGTGAGTACGAACACCTCAGGGCTGAGATGGCAGGGCTGGAGGAGATACCCACCGACGATCCGAAAATGAGGCTGGAACGCTGGGGGGCCATCATGATGCGGCGAGACGCGATCGAGAAGCTGTATCCCTCTGCTCCGGACCCCCTGATCTGACGGGACCTGCCGCCAACAGTCGCCCCCTCCGACAGGTGTAACCCCCTATCCCCGATGTGCCGTTTGAGGCGGGTTAGCCAATAGCAAACTCGCCCCTCGGTGGGGCCCGCATCACGGCGGCTCGGGCTCCAGGAATCTCCTCTGCATGCCGACCACGGCGAGGTCGCCGTCGCCGAGCCCGAAGGTCTGCTGAAGGGTGCGCTGCGCCAAGAGACTCAGGGTGTGCAGCCCGTCGTCGGAGCTCGCCTCGAAGTGCCGGTTGTGCGTCCAGGGCGGCTCCGGGTTCTTCCACCCGAGCGCCCGGAGCTCGTCCTCCTGTTCGGGGCTGAACCGGCAGCGTTCGTCGAGGAACTGATTCGACCGGCACTCGCCGATCACCGAGATGCCGTCCTCTAGGGTCACGCAACTGCAGCGAGCGGCCCCGATACTTCTCGGTACCTCCGAGCCGGAGGTGGTCCACCTCGACCCACACGATCCAGCGCTCACGGCTCAAACGAAGCTTCGTAAGAACCGCTTCGTGGCCCCGTACGATCTCGAAGACGGTGGCCACACGTTCGTGCCGTGTCCCTGGCGGCGGAGAAGCGCCAGAATGGGCAGATGACAGATGGGGTCGAGCCCCCAGAATCCCATGTGCTCCGCTACATCGACCGTGATGAGTTCGACCTGATCCTCTACGACCCGAAAGTTGCCGCGCGGGCCAAGGAGATCCTCAAGCTGGCCGAATCGGTTTCCACCTGGGGCGATCTTCGGAGACTCCAGGCCACTACCTCGCCTGAACTTGTTGACCCGATCCTCGCCTGCTTGTGGGATCAGTGGAACGACGGGGCGTGGGAGTTCGGCTTCGGCTTCGACGAGGACGATCCCGACATGCCCACCATCAGCGACAGGGACGCACTGATGACTGCATTCCCAGACGAACGGCCTCTCACCGTCACGACGACCGATGAAGACGGTCCAATCTTCATGGACCCCTTTGACCCCGTGGCCATGGGAGTTCCCGAGGGACTCCAGGGGTACTACGTCGAGCAGTCGGGCACGCTGTCCGTTTGGAATGCACCCAACGCCGACGACTTAGCTGAGATTCGACAAGTGGCTGAAGAACTGGGATGGAAGTTTGAAGAAGGTAACTACGGTGAGATACCCCACTTTGTCTGATGGAGTCCTGGAGCAGAATGACCCGAGCTGGTCGATCCGATCGAAACCGAGGTTTCCTAACAGGTCGGTCGAGCTGGGGTGGAGGGATCTTCAAGGGCGGGCGCTAGGCCCGGGTCGTACGCGACGATCCCGCGAACTGGCCGATACTGGACCCATCCATGCCGACAGAGACCATCCCCCGCCCTGGCGACCCCTCCCCCGGCTTCATCGCTGAGGCCGGACGGTGCTGGCAAATGGTCTACGACAGGAACCTTCAAGCCACGCACTGCGACGAGCGGCCCACATGGACTGGGCGGTGGCGGTCACCGCCCGGTGACCGCTGGTTTATCGTGTGGGCGTGCCCTTGCCATCTCGACGGGCTGACTGGCCTGAGGGAGTTCGGACGTATGACTGGGCCTCAGTAGCCGCCGAACCGGCGTAAGGAGACACCCTCGCCACGATTGACCGACGCGCGTGATGGGACACCTGCAGCTCCCCAGATGCGTCGGTATCGCGCGACTCAGGCACCGCGACGTGCTGTGCGTTATCAATCCCGATGAATCGTTCTGGCGGCGGGATGCCGTCGCTGGCGTGCCCTCCGTCACCGCCCGACCGCCCTAAGATTCCAGAGGACGCTGAGCCCGTGATTGCCGGTCTTGGGGAACTCCCCGCAAAGGCTTTAAGTCGAAGGCTCGTCCCGGTCGACGTCCCAGTAGCTATCGACCTCTTCGATACCAGGAACCGAGTCGAGGAGCAGCATCGCGAGCAGTTGGAGAGCTTCGACGGGGTCGTCGAGATGAATCAGCGGGTCACCATCTATCACAACGACATCTTCCTCTGGCCCGCCCGTCTCCACGTTCTCCCAGCTGGGGACGTAGGCGTACCGGAGGTCCCCCCTTTCTTGAATCAGCTCGACGAGCCGCTGCGTAAGTGCGCCCAAGTCGTAGACATTGACCCCCGAGTCGAGTTTGAAGCGAATGGTTCCATCATCGTCCTTCATACGTCCGACCCTACGCTGATGGCTACGAACCAGAGTTGACCAGGCTCTTGGCGCTGTAGTCCGTACCGTGATGCGGCGGGTGGTCAAGAGGGATGTGTGCCTAGGCCCGAACGGGCGCTCCGAAGGTCAATCGCACTCACAATCACCGACACCAAGTAGGCGATCTGCGCCTGGATAAATGTCCCATAACGGGAGCGCCATTGCGTTGCCGAGCGGTGCCCCCAGGGTGCCGTTTGAGGCGGGTTAGCAATAGCAAACTCCTTCCTCGGTGGGGCCAACGCCGGTGCCCCGGGGGAGGATGCATTGATCCCAGCAGTACGGAACGGCCACCGAGCCATGGGCCATGGGCCATCCTCCGTCGCCATCCCCTCGGTCTCAAGGTTGCTCTCAGCATTTAGTTAACCCATGTCACGCAGCGGCGTGCGAAACGTGGTTACAGGCCGTGAACTGCGAGCGCAGAAGGGATACTGATCCCCGACGGGGTACTCAGTTCGTGTTCCACAACCCCGAGTTCCGCAGTTGATAGGCACACGAATAGGGTGGCCCTCGCGGCTTTGTGAGACAGGAGCGGCAATGAGTAACGGACGGCAGGTCCAACTTCGACAGGAACGCGATGGCCCCGACTCTCGATTCCTCTGGGCGTACCTGGACGACCAGGGGAACCTGCACACCGACGGTCAGGATCTGGGGCCGAAGACCACTCCCGTCGGTGACGACGGTGAGTACGACTGGTTCAAGACCATCAGGGCGGAGGACGTGCCCAAAGTGGTGACGCTCCTGGGAGGTAGCACCGGGGATGACGTGCTCGATCTGTTGGAGGCTCGCTACACCGGTGAAGCGTCAGGCGAGCTAGAGAAGAGGCTGCGGGAGAGCGACATCAAAGTCGAGTTCTACAGTTGTTAAGAGCCCAGCACGGGGAGGCTCGCTTGGCGCGTTGGAAGGCCATGAGAGGTGGACACTGATGCCTCAGTACCCCAACTATTTCGACGGATGGCAAGACCGTGAGATCGCCTGCGATAGCTGCGAATGGCGTGGCACTGGATCGGGTACGGCGATGGGCGAGGTGTTCCGCGATCTCTACGAGCGCGACTGTCCGCAGTGCGGCTCGCGGCTTCTCGTCGTGTCATTTCCGACTCCCGAAGAGATTCGTGCCGCAGCCGCGGAGAGCAACCCGGAGGCGCTTTCCATGCTCAAGTCGCTCGAAAAGCGCGAGGCGCGTTGGGACAGATGGGAGGTAGAGCGGCTCGCCCGAGTCGAACAGCTTCCTGATCTCGATGACGCGATCATTACTGCCTGGATGACCATCGGACGCGACATCGACGATCCACAATCCGACACGCAACTGAAGTTATGGCTCAACAATCAGCAAGTCCATTCTGAGCCCGGCTTCTTCGAGAGCATTGAGCCGCTCAAGCGGATTGTGCCGTTGCTGCGAACCAAGTATGGAGAACGCTTCAAAAGCATCGACATTTCCAACGCCACGACTTATCTGTATGGCGACCGCTTCAGCTTGGTCGACGAAGGAACCGCGTTCCTGCGGGAATCTGGCTTGTGTGAGTGAGGACGATTGTTGGTGCCATGGACATCAGACGGTATCCTTGCCTCAGTATCGGAAAAGACTCAGCGACTCCGGATCGCGGGAACTGGCATGCTCGGGTCGGGTGGGCGACGTTGAAGCGGTTCTCGCTGACATCCTTGACCTACTGCGAGAGGATGAGCGGCGCTTGATTCTCATCATCGAACCCGTGAAGCCCCCGAAGCGGTACGTACAGGTGCTCGCACCCTCCGACGGAGCCTTGATCGCGGAATGCGTTTCCAACGAGTTCCTCCAAGGTGACGACCGACTGGGAGATCGAGACAACGAGCTGCTCCCTGTTCTGGGTTGGGATTGGCCCACCCCGCTCAACAAACCCAACTGGAGCTTTCACGATGAGCTTCTCAACACTGGTAGCGCCGTGAGCGAATTGCTCATCAAGACAATCCGCCAGGTGTTCGATTGCACCGACGACGACATCCTCGTGATCAAGATGTTTCCGTCCAGCCAACAGGGGTGAAGCCTGGCCCGAATAGCCTGGCTACCATCTGGCCATGAGTGACGTCGGTCGAGTCGCTTACACACCGCTTTACGGGGAAGCGCTCAACTATGCGGCGGGGCTCCATGCGGCCCACGTCCGCAAAGGCCCAGATGATGGGCCGAAGATCCCATATATCTCACACCTCTTAGCGGTCTCGGCGCTGGTGTGGGAGGCGATCGGCGAGCGAGTACCAGGAGCCGATGAACCGACGAATCAAGACGTGGCCATTGCCGCTCTTCTCCATGACTCGGTGGAGGACCAGGGCGGGCAACCCGTGCTCGAGGAAATCAGACGTCGCTTCGGGGTGAACGTGGCAGGCATCGTCGCTGAATGCACCGACACGGACCGGGTACCTAAGCCGCCGTGGCGCTCACGGAAGCAGGCCCATATCGACCATATGACCACTGCATCTGAGGGAGCGCTCTTCGTCGTTGCGGCGGACAAGTTGCACAACGTCACTTGCATGATCGACGACTACCTCACGGACGGCGACGAGCTCTGGGAGAGATTCGATGCGCCCTGCAAGCCTGGCGACATCTTCTGGTACTACGACGAGATGCACGCGGCACTGGAGCGGCGGCTCGGGAAGATCCGACTTGTTAATCGGGTCGGTGAAGGTATTACGCGTCTCAAGAACCGCGGCGAGACCCAGAAAGTTGCATCACTGTCCTGAGGTGAAAGACCAGCATCGCCTTTCCCCATCGGGACTCTCCTCGCCGGACTAAGACCCGGCATGTCGGGTGTCCGCTGTGGGGAAGCTCAATCCACACTCTGGTGACCAGGATGGACCAAATTTGGCACATTCGCTATCATCCGCCGGAGTTCGCAGTTGTCCGGCCAACTCGCCTGAGCTGCTCAACTCGTCCGCCGAAGTTCGCTGAAACCCGCCAAAAATAAGGGGCAACTCGCTAGCCGAGAACGCGAATTCGATTCTCGTCGCCCGCTCGAAGAACTCCCGGGTAGTGGCTCTAAAATGGCGAGTAGCCAGCCGTCTCAAATGGCTTCATCCCGCGGAACGTCAGCGATGAGGGCTACACGACAGGCTACGCGATGTCTCGAGATGGCGTTACCGGCTTCAGCGTTCACTGCGTACCGTGGTCCCCCGATTTCGACAGGCACTCGATATCGTTGGGTTTGAGGCCTAGAAGACTTGAAGTCAGCCGCTGCCAACTTCGTTCGGGGATAGCCCGCACTCGTCGGCAACGGATTCGGCCATTCCTGCGACTATGGTCCTGTCAGTGAGCGCCGGCGAGTTCACCATCGAGTTTTTCGAGGCTATGAGGGCCGGAGTCCAGTCGAAGAGTGGATGGACTCTGATCTGACGGACGTTGAGCTGGCCGTGCTCCTTGCCGGCCTCGAGCACATGCTGAGTAACCGCGGGGTCGACGTCTGTCAGACAGAATGGGGCAAGCAGCTCGGGGAAGGGCTCTTCGAGTTCCGCATCCGCCATACTTCAGCCGAGATCGAGCACATGTTCACTGGCGCGTCATCTAGTCGCCAGGCAGGCAAGCGTGAGAAGGTTCTGCTCCGTGTCTTCTGCCACGCCTATGGGACGAACGTCCTGAACGGTTACGACAAAGCAGGCGATTCGAGCGACAAGCGCCAACAGCGCGAGATCACGCTCGCCCGCCGGCGGCTCGTCGAATTCAAGGAGCGGCAAGCCCGCGAACGCAAGAGGCAGCGCCGAGGAGGTGGTCGCGATTCCCAGGGGTGCGGTTGACGACGGTATGTCGTAAAGTGCATACTGGCAATCGCGAAGGAGTTGTGACTTGGCTCGCACCCTTGATGACTACCTACAGCGCTCGAAGCGGGCGAACAGCACGGAGGTCAGCGCGGCGCGGGCGGTGTTTGACCAGGCTTATCGGATCGCCTGCCAGGTGATTGAGCTACGAGAGAAGCAGAATCTCACCCAGGTGGAGTTGGCTGAGAAGGCCGGGGTCCCCCAAGCGCAGATCAGCCGTATCGAGCGCGGGGTTGTGAGCCCGACCAGCGCCACGCTCGGGAAGATTGCCGAAGCGCTTGGAGCCGACCTGCGCCTCGTCGAGCGTCCTCAGCCGAGCGCTCGGCGCCGCGCTGCCAGCTGACCCACGCAGCATCCGAGCGACGTGGAGCTCGCTGCAGGTGGCGCGCTGACGATGAGCAAACCACGCATGGCACGATGACCGACCGGGGCTCGGGACGATGGACGCTGCAGTTAGCCGTCGATCCGGATCCTGTTTCCGGCGAGCGACGGCGCTTGTCACGCACCATTCATGGAACAGGATCCGAGGCCAAGGGCGCGCTCCTGCGCCCAGTCGTGGACGCCGGAGCCTGCGTAGGGTGACCTCGGCGCCTGCGCAGTCCAGCAGGCGGTCACCGTCGTAGGTGTAGCTGGTTTATTCCGACTTCGAGCGGGTCCTCGCAGCGTACCGCCGATGGCTCGGATGCGAGTGACGATCACCCGGCAGAGACTGCAAGGCCCGGGCACCCCTCTCATTGCGGAACGGGCGCCACAGTTGGATGCCGCCCGCTGTGGTGCGCATAACTCTCCTACTCTGGTAGTGGTGTTGTGCCATGCCCCGAGGAAGACCGTCGCCCAAGCTCGCAATCACAGTTGACTCTGACGTCCACGCGCGGGTCGTTGCGGCAGCAGCCGACGAGGGCGTGAGCGTGTCGGCTTGGATGACCGCCGCGGCGCGACGGTCCCTTCTCGTCCGAGACGGGCTGCGCGCCGTCTCGGAGTGGGAGGAGGAGCACGGCGCGTTCAGCGACGCCGAGATCGAAGCAGCCCGGCGACGCGTCGCGGACGAGGTGGTCGCTACCGCCCACACTCGCTCGGCGTGAGCATCGTCTACGACGCGGGCGTGCTCGTCGCTGCCGAGCGTGACGATCGCAGCGTTTGGGCCGATCACCGTATCCGCCTCGAGGTCGGGGCTGTGCCGACGACGACGGCGCCCGTGGTTGCCCGGGTGAGCCGCTCGGCTCGGCAGGTACAGCTGCGGCGGGTTCCTACGAGGCTGTGAAATCGCGGCGTTCTCGCCACAGCAGGCCGATGAGGTGGGAGAGTTGCTTGGCAAGGCAGGAGCTTCCGATGTT
>PLIG01000160.1 GCA_003139255.1 Acidimicrobiaceae bacterium
CGGACCCCGATCCTGGCCGACCTCCGCCCGGGGGGACGGTTCGTCGCCACCGACATCCACCGGGCCGGGGGGCTGGCGGTGCTGATGCAGCGCCTGCTCAGTCTCGGCCTGCTTCACGGCGAGGCCCGCAACGTCGAGGGCCGGAGCCTGGCGGAGATCGCGGCGGCCGCCCACGAGACCCCGGGGCAGGAGGTGTTCCGGCCCGCCGACCACCCGGTCAGGTCCCACGGAGGGATCGCCATCCTGCACGGCAACCTGGCACCCGGAGGCTGCGTCATCAAGCTGGCCGGCCACGACAAGACCACCCATCGCGGGCCTGCCCGGGTCTTCGACTCGGAGAACCTCGCGTTCGCCGGGGTGCGAGAGGGGAAGGTCCAGGCCGGCGACGTCGTGGTCATCCGCTACGAGGGGCCGGTCGGCGGACCGGGGATGCAGGAGATGCTCTCGGTGACCGCCGCGCTCGCCGGGGCCGGCCTCGACGACTCCGTCGCCCTGGTCACCGATGGGCGCTTCTCCGGCGCCACCCACGGCTTCATGGTCGCCCACGTGGTTCCCGAGGCCGCCCTGGGTGGTCCCCTGGCGGCGCTGCGTGACGGCGACATCGTGCGCATCGACGTGGCGGCACGCGAGATGTCTGTCGAGCTGCCGGAGGCGGAGATCGCCGCCCGGCTGGGCGGTTGGCAGCCGCCGCAGCCCCGCTACCGGGCCGGTGCCTTCGCCAAATACGCGGCCACCGTGGCATCGGCAAGCGAGGGTGCGATCACCCGCCCGGCGGCCGTCAGGACCACGTAGCCGGCACGCGCCTCACAACGTCCCGCACGGGGAGCCCGTCGCCGACATCCGTCCGGCCATGGCGGTCGGGGTCCGTTTTGAACTGCTCCGGCGAGGTCAGCTTGGGCCAGCGGAGTGTGCTGTCACTCTCATTCGACCGCACTGTCCGGTCGAATCGATTAGGTTCAGGGGTTGACAGCCGCGAAGCGTCCGATCTCAGAGGTCGGTCGGCGCGGGTCGATCAGGTCCCGGACAGAGGCGTGACTTTCGGCGAGGTCGGGGGGCGGGCGGCAGGCTTCAACCCGGGAGCCGGCACCGGACCATCAAGAAGATGCCACCTCCGTCCCCGCTCTTCGCCGTGCCCAGAAGAGGGAGTGGGTCACGGGCCCGTCGGCGACCCGAGACTCGTCGGTGATGACGAGCCCCGCCGCCCGGACCCAGGCGCGGTAGGCCTCCAGGTCCGCCTGGCTCCACCACATTGGCGTCCCGCCACCCAGCCAATCCGGCTGCGATCCGGTCCAGGCCCGGGCCCCAGCGGTGAGGAGGAGCCATCCGCCGGGCTGCAGCCAGGTCGCGAGCCTGGCCAGGAAGCCGGGCTGCTCTTCGAGCGAGCCGGACGCCAGAACCTGCTAACCGCGGTGATCTCAGTGTCAGGAGGCGACCGGTTCGTGTTCTCCGGACCCGATGAGCAGGCGGCGCAAATCTTCTCGTGGGGTGAGGTCTTGAAGTCGATGGCCTCCGAGGGTTCGGGTCTGCGCCGGCTCCAGTGGGTCGAGCGTGCCACCCCGCAACCCTCGACCGTCCAAGAGGACTGGGCCAACGCCGCTATGCGTGATGTCTCTGCAACTGAGTGGGCGGACTACCAGTCGTTGCAAGCGGCGATCGGTACGGCCGCTATTCACCACGACGTCTACCTCGGCGCCCAGGTGGAGACCGACGTGGGAAAAGAAGTCGACGTGCTGGCCGAGGCAGCAGGCGAGTTGGCCCAGCTGTGCGAACAGCTCACCTCCATTGGACTGCGACCGACGCCGCTGTCGCGCCGGGAGATCGCGGCGGTGATGCGCCAGTGGGCCGACCCGACGGCGCTGGAGCGCTTGGCACTCTGGGGTGAAGGGTCGATCCCGACCTCGGGGGCCGGGCCGGCGGCCCGACTCGTCGGCTACGACACGTTGCAGACCGACGGCTACGTCCACCGGGTCGGCCAGATCGCCGCCTGGCCCCGCATCGACGTGGCCACTGAGTGGATGTACCCATTGCTCTCGACCGCATTGCCGGGCTCGGTGCGGACAGTGTCCATGCATCTCGAAGCGGTCTCGACCGAGCAGGCCTTCGCCGAGGTCCGTGACGCCCGGACGACCGGCGGGATGGCGCAACGCAAGCGCGACGAGAAGGGGATCATCACCACTGAGGAGGAGGAACGACGGGTCGACGAGGCGCGCTCGCGCGAACGCGAGCTGACCCGAGGGTTCCGCCAGCACAGGATCGCCGGCCTCGTCATGGTGTCGAGTCCCGACGCCGAGACCGCAGGGCGGGCCTGGCGCCAGGCCGAACGCAAGGCAGTCGAATGCCACCTTGACCTCCGCGAGATGCACGCCCGGGGCCACGAGGCGTGGGCGGCAACGCTGCCGCTGTGCCGGCTCCGCTTCGCCCGGGGGTTGCTCTGATGCTGCGTCTTGCACCCATGGCGGTCACCACCCGTCACTCGGCCTCCGCCTACCCGTTCCAGTGTCAGGCCGGACTGCCCTTAGTCGGACCGGTCATCGGCCAGGAGGTACTCGGCCAGGGCATGTTCTGCTACGACCCGTTCTGCCTCTACGACACCGAGACGCTGCTCTCTCCGTGCATGCTGGTCTCGGGCAACAAGGGGTACGGCAAGTCCGCTTTCGTCAAGGCCTACCTGCACCGCCAATCCATGGCCGGCAAGTGGCTGGCCATCTTGGACCCCAAGGGCGAGTACCTCGACCTGGCCGCCCGCGATGGGCTTTCGGTGCTGGGCCTGCGCCCGCACGGCCCGGTCAGGCTCAATCCCCTCGATGCCGGTCCGGCCCTCCCAGCGGGGACCGATGACGTCCGGGGCCGCCGCATCGGCGTCGTAGTCGCGCTGGCCGAGTCAGCCGTTGGGCGTCCTGTCTCGAGCGATGAACGCTCGGTAGTGACCGCGGCGCTCATGGAGCTCGAGCGCCGAGGTGGCCGAGCGGTGCCGACGCTGCGCCACGTGATGGACCTGTTGATGGGACCGACCGAGGCCATGGCGGCCGAGCTGAACACCGACCCCGAAGAGCTGGCCAAGGACGCCAAGTCGGTGGCCCGGGGACTCCATCGCCTGGTCGAGGGCGACCTGGCTGGGATGTTCGACGGAGCGTCCACGACCAAGGTCGAGTGGTCCGGGCCCGGCATCGTCATCGATCTGTCCGCCGTGCTCCAGAGTCCCGCCTTTTCAGCCATTTTGGTCTGCGCCGGGGCGTGGCTGGCCCAAGTGGTGGCCGCCAAGGACCGCCAGCGCATCATCGTGGTCGACGAGTGCTGGAAGGCGATACGCGACGCCGGGTTCGTGGCCTGGGGTGAGGAAACCCAGAAGCTGTCCCGGGCCTACGGCGTCCAATTCGTCACGATCGTGCAGCGGATCTCGGACCTCGCCTCCCAAGCTGACGACGGAACGACCACTTCCAAGCGGGCCCAAGGGTTCGTCACCGAGGCCGAGACGAAGGTGACGTTCAACCTGGGCGGTGGTGAGGCCCGGGCGTCGCGTGACGTCATGGACTGGACCGAGTCAGAAGCCCTCCTGGTGCCCAAGCTTCCCCGAGGCCGCGCACTCTGGCGGGTCGGGGAGCACGGAGCGATCGTCCAGACGATCCTCTCTTCACTCGACGTCGCCATGTGCGACTCCAACCAGGCCATGCGGAGCCGGTCATGAGCCCCGCCGGTCTGCGTCATCTCACGTGGTCCCGAGTCGGTGTGGCGGTCTGCGTCGGGCTGATCGCCTTCGGAGCCCTTGTCGCGCTCCTACCCCACCACCGCAATGCGGTACCCCTGCCGATGTCGCTTCCCCGAGGAACAGCGGGCGACCGGCTCTCCAACCTGCGTCTCGAGGAGCTGGCTCAGCAGACAGCAGAGCAGTTCGTCATCGCCTGCGACACGACCGATCCGGCGCATCCGGCGGGCGACCTGGCCACCGAGACTGCCCTCGCTCCGGGGCTGGACGTGTCCCACGACGTGGTGTGGCCGGCCGCCCGGAACACCGAGGATCGCCGCACGACGGTCACGCTCGATCCACCCGGGCCACCGGTTGCCGAACCTGGCAACACGGTGGCGGTGATCGTCACCGGCATCATGACCGTGACGTCGGATTCGGCTCCGCCCGCAGCGGTGCCGGTAGCCGAGAGGATCGCACTGGTCCACTCACCCAATGATGGTGGGGCCTCTGGCTGGCGAGTCGTTGACGTCGAGGTCGGGGCATGACGCGCACCGCGGGCAAAATTCTCGTCCTCCTCGTCGGAGCATGTGCGTTCACCCTGTGTGCCCTGGCGGGCGGGGCATCGGCCGTGGCCACCAACGATCCGTCGCCGCTCGCCACGGGCAGCATTCCCGCCAACCTGCTGGTCCTGTTTCAACGAGCGTCAGCAGCGAGTCCGTGCGGGGTGCCGTGGACACTGCTCGCCGCAGTGGCGAAGACCGAATCGTCCTTCGGTCCGACCGCGGTCTCGGGTGCGGGTGCCGAGGGGATGTTTCAGTTCGAGCCGGCGACCTTCGCCGAGTACGCCAAGCCGACCCCGTCCGGTGGTGCGGTCCCGCCCACCCCGTTCGACCCGACGGACGCCGCCTATGCCGCTGGCCGCTACCTGTGCTCGCTCGGGGTCGTCGACAACCCGACTCTGGCGCTGGTGGCGTACAACTGCGGCAACGCCGGAGCGGCATGCCAGGCCGCGTCTGCCGGCTACGCCCAAGAAGTACTGGCCACCGCAGCCAGCTACACAGCGCCGGGCGCGGGAGCGCCGAGCGGTGTCCAAGAAGCCGCCGTCTCCTACGCGGAGTCGCAGATCGGCACCCCCTACGTCTACGGCGGCGCCACCCCCCAGACCGGGTTCGACTGCTCCGGACTGGTTGTCTGGGCCTACGGGCTGGCCGGGGTAGTCGTGCCCCGCGTGGCCAACGACCAGTGGCACGACGAGCCTCACGTTGCGCTGAATGAGCTGGTCCCGGGCGATCTCGTGTTCTTCGGCAGCGGTAACTATGCCGATCACGTCGGCATCTACATCGGCGACAGCGCCATGGTCGATGCTCCCTACACCGGCGCCGATGTCCGTGTCGACACCATCCCCGACGTCGCTGGGGCCGCCTGGGGCAGCGGCGAAGTCGTCCTCGGTGCTGCTGATCCGGTGGCCACCTGATGGGGTCACCTCGGACGTGTGGCTGTCGGGGTGGGGTGATCGTCCCTCTGCGCCCCGACGTAAAGGTTGAAGCGGACCCACCTCGGGTGGATCCTGTGGACCGGGCGGTCGAAGCAACGCAAGAGCTGCGCGATGTGCCCGAACAGCTCAGTTTGTTCGGAGAGTCACCCGAACCATGAAGCCCCAACAGGGGACCCCTTTCGAAGGCCCGTTCATGGTGCTCCTCTGGGCACTGACGTGTGTGGTCGTCGAAGGATTGGCCGTGCAAGCGGGGGGTGAGGTGGCTTCTTTGGCCTTCGGCGGACATCGGCTGGGGGNNACATCGGCTGGTGCCCACAGGGGTGGGTGCGGGAACCGGCATCTTGCTACGGCTCTTCCGGCATCTGGCCAACCCCAAGATGGCGTGGAGTCGGCCGGACCGCGCTTCGCTGCCCGGACCCGTTGCCATGTGGGCTTCGCTGCTCGTCACGCAGCTGGTCCTTGTCGGGCTCGTCATCGTGACCATCGCTCTGGTCCGTCACTTCTGGGGAGCGTCGACAAGCCTGCACGGCGGTCCGGCGAGAGCCAGTCGGGCCCACGTCGAGCGATGCATGGGTCGCAGGGCGGTCGAGCGCCACACCGCCGCCCTCTACGGCAAGGATGCCGTCGCNNGTGTGGACGTCGCCACCGGCGCTCGGCTGTTCGCCAAGTCCGAGGACTACATCCTGGCGGTCGGCGTGCCCCGGGTGGGCAAGGGCGAGGGGTTCGTGATCCCTGCGGTGCTCCGTCTCAAGGGTCCCGCCGTGGTGACCGCCACCCGCCATGACACCTACATGGACACAGCCGCGGTCCGGGCCAAGGTTGGACCGGTTTGCGTGTTCGACCCCCAAGGCCTGCTCCCCACGGCGGAGAAGTTGCGGTGGAACCCGGTCAAGGGCTGCGAGGTTCCCCAGAAGGCCATTCTGCGTGCTCGAGGGTTCGCCGGCTTTGCCGGAGTCGGACCGGCCGTCGACGGTGGTGGAGCGTACTGGGAGCAGGTGGCGGCTTCCATCATCCGCTCCTACTTGCACGCGGCCGCCCTGGAGGGTTTGGGTGTCGAACAGCTCCTCGACTGGTCGCGTCGTCCGGCGGCACGTGAGCCGGTTCGTATCCTGTCGCGCCACTCGGGTGCGGCCCGGGGGTGGGACGAGGACCTCGCAACATCTGCCGAAGTCGAACCCCGGCATCGGGACTCGATCTGGGCCACGGTACGACGGGCCTTCGACTGCTTCGCCGACCCGATGGTCCTCGAAGCCACCCGGGTCGACCACGACACGTTCGACCCTGGCGCCTTCTTAGAGCAGAACGGGACGATCTACTTGATGGGCTCGCCTGGCGCGCAGCACTCGGTCGCCCCGATCGTGGCCGCACTCATCGAAGACGTCGTCGACACGGCGCGGCACCAAGCTGCCCAGTCCCCGACGCGTCGGCTCGAGTCGGGCTTGGTGCTGATGCTCGACGAATGCGCCAACATCGCCCCACTCGGTGACCTGCCCAAGCTCGCCGCCGAACTGGGCGGCCTAGGGATCACCACGGCGGTGATCCTCCAGTCGGTGGCCTCGGCCCGCAATATCTGGGGAGAGGCAGGGGAACGGGCACTGCGTGACCTGGCGAACATCACGCTGGTCTGGGGCGGCCAGAAGGACGTTGGGTTCCTCGAGGAAATCAGCCGGCTGGCCGGCGAGCACGACGAGCTGGTCGAGACCGTCGCACAGAACGAACTAGGGAAGTCGAGCTCGTGGACACCACGGCGGATGCCGGTGCTGCCAATCGGTGACATCGCCAACCTGGCACCCAACCACGCAGTCGTCGTGTCCCCTCACCTCCGACCTCGTATTACGTATCTCCCTTCGTGGCGCGATGACCGGAGCCTGGCCGCGCTGGTCGGATCGGACAGACGGGCCGAGTCGATCGCGGGTGGCCGTGTCTGAGGGTGTTGGCGGAGGTACGCCTGGCGGCCTTCCTGCGCTCATTGAGGAGCTTCTTGACAAGGTGGAGGTGCTTCGAACCGAGGTCAACACGCTGAAGTCGCAGCGGTCTGCGGCAGCGACAGCCGGCAAGCGGGTCCCGAATAGAGCGCGGACCCTTCCAACCGAAGGCGAGCCGATCGAACTCGCCGTTCTGGCCAAGTGGGTCGAAAGCCTCCAAATCCGGTATGCGGCAGCAGGGGACTGGCTCAGGCCGTGCTGGTGGCGCCACGGTTTCGTCGTCGAGGAACTAGCCGCACTGCGCGTGGCATGGCTGGCCGTGTATGACGCAAGCGAGCCGGTCGATGCGACAGCCGGTGCCACATGGCACGAAAAAGCCGAAGAATGTCGGGAACGAATACGACGGGCGATCAGTGTCGGTCCGGGATGTTCCGCCGTCTCACACAAGCCGGATGAGCCGGTCACCGAGGACGCCAGGTGGGTTGAGGAGCTGACCGCCCTCTGCAAGCAGTCCGCGAATCCTCCTTCCGCCCCCTAAACCAATCGAACCAGTTCGATGGCTGTAGTAAGGGCCTGCCTCGCGTCCACAAGTAGAGCGTGTTCATCGCTCATGCTTTGGGCTTCCACCAAGTGTCGTTCAAGTCGGAACTCGTGTTCATGAAGTGGAGCGGCGCTGTAAATACGTTGGCGATCGTGGAGGGCCAACACACGCGCTTGAAGTTCGATATCGATCACTTCCCGTGCGGCTGCAATAGAAGCCAGTTCCTCGAGTGAGTCTGGCTCGTCGGGAAGACGGGGATCGTCAGGCAGCATTCGAATTGCGTTCGCGAGCTGAAGCAAGCAGAACGCATGCGCCGTCAAGACGGTACTGGTGAAACACCCATACAGCCAAGTTGCCTTGACGTCGTCAAATAGCCACTTCGCCTCCTGTCCAGCAAATTCCATCAGCTCGCTGGAGGTTGGAAGTAGACCTTCCATCTCAACCAGCCGCGCCACGCGGTTGTCATGGTCATCATCGTCGACGGTGCTGATTAGTCGGGACGCTTCGTCTTCGTTCATCGTCACCTCAGAGTTCGTGATAGCCAGGCACATCTTCATGGGGAGAGTCGAGATACACCTTCGCTTCTGGCGGCTGCCCGAAACGCCCGTGGCTCCACCGGATCTCCACGTGACCTCGCACAGCTCGCTCCTCGCCTGTGGCCTTCACGATGTAGATCGCAGACCAGCGAACCAGTGGCTGACCTCCCGCCTGTGGCGAGATCTCAAGAGAGGAGAGTCGAAAGGACTCCCGCCAGTCCCACGGGGTGTCAATCCGCAGCCTCATGGAACCTCGAGGGCTAGTACCGAGAATGAAGTAGGGAGCAGATCCGATCCGTAACAGTCTCCAAAGAACGGCTTCCGCGTTACGCGCCGTGATGCGAGCATTCCACAGCTCCGCTGTTACACGACTTACGGTGGCACCGAGTTTGATGTAGGCATCTTCGGCACCAGGTGGCCAACCCGCGTGAAGGGTTGACTTCAGAGTCCTCCGATGTTGAGGTTGCAGGTCGATGGCCTGGGTTGGCAATCCTTCGCCATCAGGCCCTTGCCTGCAGACGTCATAGAGGTCCTGGTACTCCGTCGGTGCAACTCGTCCGTACCAGTCGCTCAGGTCGTCGATAGGGACTTGCGAGAGGAGCCCTTCGACAAGTCGTGCGGGACTCGGATTGTGGAGAATCCTTGATAGATACTTGCAGCTGACCATGTACACGTGGTCGACACGAAGGTCAGAGGGGACAACTTCATCGCCCGGCGCGCGCCGACCTCCTGTCCATTCGATGATTCGAGGCCGACGCCCATTCAATGCATCGTGAGCTACGAAGAACTCTCGCCCATTCTGGAAGCCGGCATCGAAGTCGGCGTCGAAGTCGCCTGATGCTCTCAAGTCGGTCAGTTGATCCCACTCGGGTGCCGAGAGAGTCACCATCTCAGCGGGTCGACTTTCGATGGTCGCATCCAGGTCGGCCCCATCGCACATTCCAAGGCCTGTAGCAATTTCCGTGACGAATGTCCGATCCGACGGCATGTCAACGGTCGGGATGACCGCGAACGGCGTAGCCGCAGAGCCTCTCCTGATCAGCAGAGTTGAGCAACTCGATGAGGTCGAACACTGGACGTCCAGAGCCTCTGAGGCTTTTGAGAGCAGCATGACCGGCGCTGTTCCGCGCCGGAGCGTCCGTCGTAAGAAGAACGAGGGTCACATCTTCACGGCCTTCGTGTAGTACTGCTGCCTTCCCTAGTGCCTTCCAAAGCGTGTCGGTTCTCCTCAACCCCGCACGACTGGAGGTGAACGCACCTGAAACGTCGAACGCCCATTCATGTCCTGTTTGATCCTCCGCAAGAAAGTTGAGTTCGATGCCGAGATCCGACAGTTTGACGTCGGAACGAATGTTGACGAATCCGCAGGAGCGGAGGAGGATGCCGGCCAGATCCTTCGCCTGTCGCCCTTCGCGTACGGCTCGAGCTTGAAAGTCCTCGCTGTCGTCGGCAGACGACACGGCGGGAAGCTGCACCCGGAATGGCGGCGTGGCTAGGCCATTTTGGCGCTCCAGCCGTTCCACCTCCTCGGCTATGCGAGCTTTGGCACGAACAACGTATGACTTGTCGGTGTCGAACCCGATGTAGTGCCTTTCAGTCCGCACAGCGGCGACAGCGGTGGTCCCCGAACCCATGAATGGGTCGAGAACAACGTCACCTTCGTAGGTATAGAGCTCGATGAGTCGTCTCGGAATCGCTACGGGAAACGGGGCCGGATGACCAACTCGGGTCGCACTTTCCGGCGGGATTTCCCACAGGTCGGTCGTGGCTTCGAGAAACTCATCTCTAGAGATGGTCGCCGTGGATGGCATTTTGCGGTCGAGCCTCTCTTCGGGTTTCAGAGCTCTATCAAATCGACCCTTGCTTGCGATGATGATGCGCTCAGTTACATCTCGAAGGACGGGGTTGCTCGGTCTCTGGAAGGTGCCCCATGCACACGACCCTCCGGCCGCCCGTCCCTTCCACCAGACAACCTCGCCTCTGAGAAGCAACCCGAGATCCTGCAGGATTTGAGTGACATCCCCCGCGAGCGACCGATACGGCCTCCTTCCCAGGTTTGCCACGTTTATCGCGATGCGTCCGCCCGGCTCGATAACTCGCTTGCATTCGCTGAACACATCATGAAGCAGGTTCAAGAACTCGAAGTAAGTCCCGGGCACACCGTTGAGGCCGAGGCTCTCCTCGTACTCCTTGCCCGCGAAGTACGGAGGAGAGGTCACGACCAGAGCAACGGAATCCGATTCGACGTTACGCATATTGCGCGCATCACTTCTGTAGATGACATCGACCTTCTTGGGTCGGACGACCGTCGTATCTTTCGAAAGCTCCGGCGCCACAAATCGCTCATAGAACCCCTTCGCATCATGGCTTTCCCGCCGAGATGATCCGAAGCGAGCGGTCGCCGTCGGACGCCGAGCGCGGCCATTTCGGGGTTCAGGGGCCGCCGCGGTCGTCATGAGGTTGCCCTTTCAGGTGAGCGTCGCCGACGTGCTCGTGGTCGATACGGTTCGCCGGCGCTGATTGCCGGCAAACAGCTGAGGTATTCCGTGACAGCCCTCGTGACCAGGTAATTTACCGACACATCTCGCTCAGCGGCTGCCGCCAGAAGCTCGTCACGCAGGGACGTCGGTAGTCGAATAGCTGTGGCGACTCGCGGTTCCGCGTAGATCTTCGGTCGGCCCATGCGGTGACCATAGCGAGGGGGTGTCGCAAAGTGGCGGATAGCGCGCGCACATATCCGCGTCTTCCTTGAGCTGCCTTCCGTCACCCGAAGTAGCGGCGGCTTGAGGCAGCAGTGGGTCGGAAGCGGGAATCTGCGCGAACCGTTCCAGGTCGTCGTCGGCTGACCCGTCTTCTCAGCGACAAACGGCACCGAGTGGCGGGACCGATTCGGCTGNNCCCGAAGTCGCCGCCGACGTGGCGTCCGGAGTCGACGTCGCGGCTCCACGCGAATTGCGGTGGTTCTGGTACTGATGACGCGTCGAGGGACGAATCGGGGCGTACGCTATCGAGGGCATGGACCCGATCCCACAATGATGAGAGCCATGCCTCATCAGGCCCGCCACCCGGACCGCCCGGCGCAGCGAAACCTGCCGACCCGATGGCGTCGACAACTCTCTTCCAGTGGGCACCCTGTTCGGGGTCGAGGGGTTCAGGGCCGAGCGCGTCGACAGTGGTGACGTTCCAGCGGGACCGGTAGGCCTCGATGGCACCGGCGGCTGACTGCCACCGTTCAACTCCGCTGATGCGCTCGGGAAGAGGTCCGAGCACGGCCGTGTGCTCCGGTTGGCTGTATGCCGCGGCCTGGCCGAGCCGGTACTCGTGACGACTGAGGTCTCTGTCCAGCTGCGACCACCTCTCGATCTCAGCCTGATGAGCATCCACCCAGGCATCTCGCCGCTGCGCGGCGATGAGGTTCGCCACGTCGTCTTCGGCTCCGGCCCTCGCCTGTTCGGCACCCGACCCCTCCGGGCGCCCGGGGAGGGAGTCGATCGGTGCGTGATCGGCGATCCACTGCCCGAGGCGGGCGTGCTCGCTGTAGGCAGAGGCGAAGTCGGTCGGTGACACCGATGGCCAGGTGGGGAGGCGGTCCCGGGCCATGGTCTGCTCCTTGTTCTGGGAGAGGGCGCCGACCAGCGCCTCGAGGGCGTCGCGCTGGGCGAGATCATCGGCGTGGTGACCGATCTCCCACCTCGGGTTCTNNACACGGTGAGCGCGTAGCCGAGACTCGTGGAGGCCTCGGCGTAGCTGCGGGGCAGGACCGCCTGTCGTCCGTCGTCGAGCTGGACCACCAGCGACCCTGTCGGTTCGCTTTGAGCCCGCTCCGTTCCGGCGCCGGCAACGTCACCCTGGGCTGGGGGNNTGCCGAACGTGCCGTTGCGGAGCCTGACCAGCTCGGGACGGTGACTGTCATTGGCGAGGTCTACCGAGCGCACGCGCTGGTTCTTCTCGAAGATGACCCGATCACCCACGCTGAACGCCTTGGCGCCGATCCTGATCTCGGCCCCCAGCTCACCGCCGGCCTGGCGGCGGGCCCGAACCATGTCATTCAGCGCGGCGACGTCGGCACGACGCACGGCCAAGATGGCGGTGGTGTGGGTCCGATGGACGCTCCACCAGTCCTCCACGATGCGCTGGCGGGCCTGGTCAATGGTCCCGGTGATCGTCACCCGGCCATGTTCGACATAGGTGTGGACGGCGGGGGTGACGTTGCCGTGGCGGAGAGCGACGAGGGCGTCACGTTCCCACTGTTGGTCTGAACCAGCCTGGCGGCGGTTGGTGGTGAGTGTCACCACATGGGTTCCGAGTTCGCTCGAAAGGGATCGCAGCGCCCCACCGGCATCGATGGAGGAGAGTTGGCGATTGTCGCCGAGCAGGATGAGCTTGGCGCCTGCCGCATCGACGTAGGCGCGGAGCTGGTCGAGGGGGCGGCTGCCGACCATCGACGCCTCATCGAGGACGATCACGTGGCGGCTGGTGAGGCCACCGCCTTCCCGCAGATCAGCCAGGAGCTGGGTGAGCGACGAGCTGGGGATCCCGGTCCCGGCCTCAAAGTCGGCTGCCGTCCGTGCCGCCACCGCCGTGCCGATCACCCGGAAACCGGCCTCCTCCCAGCCGATCCGGGCGGCTCCGAGCATTGTCGTCTTGCCCGTTCCGGCCTGGCCGACCACCAGGTCGTAACCGTTGCCCGACGTGAGCAAGGCACGCACTCCGTCGGCCTGCTCGCCATCGAGGTGGGGGTGGTACCCGAGGATCTGTTCGACCACATCGGGGGCAACTCGGCAGATGCCCTCCCCCATTCGTGCGACACCGGCACCGATGATGCGCTGTTCTGCGGCCAGCAGCTCGGTTGTCGTGTAACGCCGATCGCCAGCCGTGGCTGGGACGACGGCGCCGCCCCGGGTCCGTATGTGCTCGGTGCCGGCACCGGGGTCGGCGAGGACCCGGACCACGCTGTCTCGGCCGAGGAAGCTGGCCGTAAGCACCCCCGCCTCCTTGGGGGTGACGTCGAATGCCCTGGCCAAGGCACTGATGGCATCGCGTCGGGTGAACGTCGATCCGAGGAGGGTGACGGGCATTGCCCTGGTGCCGAGAGCGCCGGATTCCGAGAGGCGCTGTTCGTCGATCTCCCAGTCGTCGAGCGACACGCCGTTCTCGCCGGCAAGGACTCGAAAGACTTCCTCCACAGCTGCGGGGCCGGGCAGGGTAACCGTCTCGGCGCCGAGGCCGGTGGTGAGGTCCTCAACAGTTGCTTTCCGGGTGCCACCCTCGCCATCGGGGAGATCGATGCTGCAGAGTTGCTCCGACCATCCGGCACGTAGCAGGTCGGCCGATCTCGTCTCGTCGGGTTTGCGCGCTCGAGTGGCGAGCGCTGCTTTCGCTGCCGCGGCGGCCGAAGTGCTCCCTCGCTGCTCCATCGCCTGCTCGATGTCTGCCCGGCGCTGGGAAAAGGTCCGAAGAATCGGTTTCGGGATGTCTCGCAGCTCGCTCAGGCCGTTGCGCCTGACATCCCAGCCGAGGCCCAGGGGTGCCAGCTCGGCCCGGAGGGCTGATTGGTAGAGGGTCCCAGCGGTCGTCTTCCAGGTGAAGAGGTGGCGGGCGTCGGGGGCGGACCATCGGCCGTCTGCACCTCGGACCAGGTTGGGGACGACAACGTGGGTGTGAAGCTGTGGGTCACCCGCCCGGCTGGTGCGGTGCCGGAAGGCGGCGCCGAAGAACCCGTCGGCCTCGATCAGTTGGTGTCCGCCGGCCCCCCGTCTGGCGAAGCAGGCCTCGGCGGAGAGGTGATCGAGGACGGCACCAATCGCCCGGTCATGGGCAACGGAGATCGTCTCACGGACCTCGTCCGATCCGAATGCCCAGAGCAGCGAGACTCCCTTCGGGGCGGAGAATGTCAGGTCGTAGCCGGGACGTCGATCCTCGGAGAGCCTGGCCCCCAAGTCGTCCCCGGAGGCGGACTTGCCGGCAAGCAGATTTCGGAGCTCATCCGGGCCGACCTGACCGTCGAGCCCGAGTCGTTCCGAGTTGACTCCAATCCACCGTCCCGGTGCTTCGCCCCGCCCGAGGTAGTAGTCGTCGACGTTGTTGGCAACCTTGTCGAGGTAATACTCCGCGCCCCCAGAGGCGCCGAGCCGCCCTATCGACAGCATCTGGACGCCTCAAAAAGGATGCTCGGCGACCGGTTCATGGTCGTATCGTCCGGAACTACGTCACCCTGAACGTCACCTTTGCCGTCGTAGGGCTATCTACTAGGGAGAACGTGAGCCGGAAGCGCAGGGTTTCCCGCCCGGAGGGCGGCGCACTCGGCGGAGTGCACATGTGTGGAATGTTTTGTACAGGTCCGGCGGAGCCGATGGGTGGGCATGACGAAACCCCCTTCCTCGATGGAAGGGGGTTTCGTGTGGGGCCGATGGAACCGATGATCTACCCCGCGTCGCTCGCCTCGGGTTCCGCGGTCGCACGGGAAGTCGTGCGAGGCCGGCGTGAGGCCTTCTTGGCGTGGGCGTCGATGACGAGCTGTTCGACTTCTGAGGTGGCGTAGCCGACCTCGGCCAGGAACGTGAGGTACCGGGCCTGGTCTGGAGTGCTGTTGCGCCAGCAGGGTTGCTCCATGGTCTGCTCGAGGGCGGCGGCCACCTGAGCGAACAGGATGAGCGCCAGACGGGCCTCAGTGGCTGCCGCAGCCGCTGAAGGTCCCGACGAGCGCTGCCAGTGGCTGCCAGGCTTGGTGCTCAACATGGAGCCGAGGAAGGTCTCGTCGGCCTTGTCCAGCAGGCTGGGCGAGGTGACAACGGCCTCGGTCACCCACCGCAGCGTCCCCTTGGGTGGGGTGCGCCGGGCGACGAGGGTCTTGATGAACTCGTGGCGGACGGGCTCGGCTGCCCGCCACGCCCGGTTGTTGGCCACGACCTCGCGGCGCTCGGACTTCTGTTCGTCGCTCATCGGCGCTGTGGCGGTTCCCCGGTCCTTGAACCGGTCCCGGTGCCCGTAGACGTTCGGGCCGGTGCAGAAGTACTCGGCGCCCACCCCGGACCAGTCCTTCACGACCACGGCAACGTGACCGGGACATGTGGCGTGGCTCTCGGGGGTGATCCGGTTCCCCTCCGCGTCGACGAGATTGGACAGGCTCGCCGCACTGTCTTCGGCTTCGTGGCGGTCCATGACGGTGACGCCGGCCTCGGTCAGTTGGGTGGCCAGTTCGGCGGCGGCCTGGGTGTCGGCCCGGTCCTGGCGCAGACGGCTGACTTCGTGGTCCCAGCCCCGGGGGTCCCTCTTGGCTGTGATGGTGAGGGCCTTGACGGCCTCGGTGTCGTCGGCGAACTCGGCCAGCGTGGCCGCTTGGTCCAAGGTGAGGTCGTAGCGGTCGGTGACGGCGAGCGCCACGTCTGATCCGGCGACGGCCAGGGCGCTCTTGACGTGCCCGACCTTCTGACCGGTGGCCTTGGCGATCTGGGTGGCGGAGAGCTCGAAGGCAGCGAGTTGCTGGTAGCCCTGGGCCTCCTCGGTGACGGAAAGGTCCCGACGCTGGCCGTTCTCGACCAGCATGGCCGTGACCTGTGCGACATCGTCGGCCAGGTCGGGCCGCACGTAGCAGGGCACCAGCTCGGTGCCCGCCTCGACGGCGGCGGCCAGGCGGCGATGCCCGGCGAGGACCTTCTCTCCGTCTGGCGTGGGGACGATCACGAAAGGCTGGAGCACCCCGACCGTGCGGATGGTCTTGACCAGGCCGGTCAGATCCCCGAGGTCGTGGCGGACGTTCAGCGGGTGTGCGGCCAGGTCGGCCGGGCGGCGCCACACGAGGACATGTCCCTCGGTGTCGGGGGCCTGGCCGGTGCCGGGTGCGGTGGAGGTTGTCATTGTTGGTTCTCCTTCTTGTCGGTGACCGGCGGGCGCCGGTCGGTTGGTGTTGCCAGACCGTCCCGGACCCGATGACTCGGGCGTCGGAGCGGCGATCTGTGCCGTGGCCCCGTGAGGCTCGGACGGCAGCGGTCAGTACTCCGAAGGCAGCAAGAGGGTGGTGGCGTAGCGGGGGCGCACTCCCGAGCGGCCCGTCGGGCCGTCCACCTCGGCGTCGGTGATGATCCACAGGCGGGTGGTTCCAATGTCGTAGGCGCTGAGGATGCGCTCCCCGGTGCGGACGGCCTCGTCGTTGGCCTCGTGGTCATCGGCGGACAGCGCGCCCCAGTCGCCTTGGCCGTGGCGAGACAGCAGACGAGCGGGGTCTGCTCCTTCTGCCACCAGAGCACGCAGCGCCCCGGGGGTGGCGACCAGCGGGCCGAAGGCGAACAGCCGGCGGCGGTCCACGACCTCCGTGGGGACGAGGACGGTTCCCTTGTCGGTGGTGAGCCGGAGAATGCCCGCGGTGCCCTCGGTCGGACTGCCCGTCTTGTAGCCGGGGTCGATGGCGTTCCAACGACTGGCGGTGATGACTGCGGTCATGGTGTGTCCTCCTGATGATCTGGTCCGGCTCCGGAAGCGGAGCAAGGCCCGTCCTTGCTCCGCTAGGTGCGAAAGGACCGGGTAGTCCGGTTGGGGTCAAGCGGCGGGCGTGCTCGAGCGAGGAAGCGAAGACCGGTGGCAGAGCCGAGCTGGCGAGGCGACGGCGGAGCCGGCTGCCACCGTGGCGGCGCCCCGCAGCG
>PLIG01000211.1 GCA_003139255.1 Acidimicrobiaceae bacterium
CCCCTGATGGTTCGACGCTCAGGAGATCTCGTCTACGTGCCCACGTGCCCACACGCTCCGCCCAGGATCGCCCAGGAGGTCAGGGCCCGTCCGCTTTCGCTGAAGTGAGCGGGCCGACCGAGGGGGCAGGCGTGCAGGCGACGGGTCCGTGGCGGTCAGCCCCCCCACAACTACGGTGGTTGCCACGATGACGAACGGGTGGGTAGTGCTTGAGGCACTGGCGACGTTGGGTGCCACGGTGGTGCTGATGGCCGGCGCCGTCGTCGCTGCTTTCTACGGGCGAAAGGCGAACCCGGCCGTAGAAGCGGAGCCGACGGTTCGTCCCGACGGGAGCGTGGTGCTGGCAGTGCGGGTCTCGATAGGTGCTCCCGGAGTTCGTTCTATCCGGATGGCCAAGACCCCAGGCCATACCCCGACCATCACTGTCACCGAAGTGCTTGACGGGGAGGGCGGGCTGCATGATGGGGAGGAGTATAAGGAGCAGCCCTTTGCCGGCGTCGGGATTGATGAAAGCGATGAGATTGTGTCCGGCGGCGAAACGGTTGCCAAAACCACTCTTTTCACACTGGCCGCCCCTACACCTGACCTGGTGGGGTGGTTTGTCACGTTCTTTGTTGACGTTCCGAAGCGGTGGAGACGGTGGCCTAGGCAAATGCACTGGTGGTCATGGGCGGCCGACACATTCGTCAAACGGTCCTGACTCCCCCTAGACTTACTGCATGGCCGGCATATTGATCCCCGATAGGGACTCCGAAACCCTCAAGCGGTACGAAGAATCCCGTTTTGCATCGCCGGTTCCGGTGAAAGAACGTCAGCCGGAGGATCGGGGAAACGGCGAAGCGGCCCGATCGGGCCCTTCGAGCACGTAGCGGCCGCCCTCTCATCCTCAAGGGCGTCGGCCAGGGCGTGACCATCGGGGCCGGTGCGAGGCGGGCACGTGGCCCCGGGCTATCCGGCGCCGGTCACCGATCACCCTTTGCCGAGTTACAGGCCCGATGGGCCGCCTGGAGGTTCTCAGGGGTGTCGGGCCCGCACTTGCTGATCGGGATGATGTGGTCGGCCGTGCCCTCCCACCGGGTCAGATGTCCGGCACTGGGGTCGATACTGCGCCCATCGGGGCAGAGGCAGTCGGCGAGCTGGCACGTCCAGTTGTCCCGCTCAAGGATGGCCACCAGTGTCCACGGTTCGTGGGGCACGCCGGCTAGTCGGGCCCGGCGCTGGAGATTGGCCCCCCGCTTTGCCTCGGGGTGGGCCTCGTACCATCGACGCTGTGCCTCCCGGTTGGCCCCGGGGTTGGCCTCACGATATAGGCGGCCACGCTCACGCTCCGCCTCACGGTTGGCCTCTCGCCACCGGCCAGCCGCCCCGGGGTTGGCCTCCCGGTGGCGGCGCATGCCCTCCCGGGCCGCCACCCGATTGGCCTCGGGGTTGGCGGCTCTCCGCTGGCGTGCGCTCTCACGCTCACGCTCACGCTCGGCCTCCAGGTTGGCGGCTCGGTATCGGCGTGTGGCCTCCCTGGCCTTCTCGGGGTTGGCGGCCCGCCATAGTCGGGACCGCTCACGGGCCCGCTCACGGCGGGCCCCGGCCTTGTCCTCCTCGGGGGCAGCGGCCGGCGTCATCGGACGTTTCTGCCTCTAGGGTGTGACAGTCGACCGGCGCCGGCGGCGGCTCGGGCCAGGGCGGTCATCGGTTCGTCCCGGACCAGGGCAGGAGGGCCGGCGAGGTGGCGTCGTCCGGGAGGACCGGGCGGTTGGCCATCTCATTGGCAATAGCAGCCACAAGGATCGCCTTCACCTCGGGGTCGTTCCATGCCGACTTCTGCCAGATGACGATTCCCACCGTGTTCTGCGTGGTCCCGTGATAGCGCCTGCCCCGGGTGCTCTCCCCGAGCACCATCGGGTACTTCTCGATCAGGCCTAGTCGGCTGAGCATCTTGTCGACCGCCTCCCGGCTTCCATTCCGTTGCAGCTCCAGGAGGATGGCTAGTTGATCCGGAGCCACCCGTCCACGGCGAGTGGAGACGGTCTTCCCCGTGGCAGCCATCTGTCGGCCTGCGATCTGCGATGCACGTTGCCTGAGTCGGTCGTCCAGCCCTGCGCATTGGGCGTAGATCCGCTCGGCCTCACCCATATTCTTGACTGCACTGAGCTGCTTGGCTACTACCTTCAGGGCCCCCACTAGCCGGATGCCCTCTTCGTCAGTGGGCTTGCCCAGGGTTTGCAGCTCGTCGGCTATGGCCCGGCATCCCAGTTCTTTGATCTCGCCCAGCTCGATTCCTTCGCTATCCACGTCGACCGCAATGGCCCGGGCGGTGATGTCGTCAACCGCCAGGTCGTCGACGGTCAGCCCGTAATCTCGACAGTAAGCAGCGATTCGGCGAGCATCGGTGCCATTCCAGGTGGCCGCCGTCAAGAGGTAGTCGAGCCCGACAGCCATGGCGGCATCCCCTATGGCTATGCCATCGAATACCGCCCTCCCGGGAACGATCTGCGAGAGAGCGTGCCCGGGATAGATCGGCTGTGCTTCCGTGCTCAGGTAGCCAGGCAGCTCCTCGTCGAAGAATGTTGCCACCTCGTCGTCTATCCCCTCGGCCAGCGGGATGAAACGGGCCAGGTCGATGATGGGTACCGGCTCCGGGCCCAGGAGCGCACGGCCGGCCTTCCTGTACCCGGCCGGAGTGGCGAGTCCGGTGGTGCATAGGAGGACCGCCCTTCTGAGCCGATCGGGCCCCAACTCGGTGCGAGGATCACGGCCTCCGTTGAACGTGACAAATACGGTGCCCCTCATGGTGAAGATCTCGCCCTCCCATGAGATGAGGCTGTCGCCCTGAAGCAGCCGCAGCGCCGTCTCACGGTCCCCACTGGATGCCTTGTCCAACTCGTCGAGGGTGAACAAAGGTTGTGACAGCCGGGGGGCCGGCTCCCACCGATACCCACCTTTGCCATCAGGCGCCCGCCGGCCCAACAGATCCGAGCGCCCTCTATCGGTGACGAGAATGACATTGTGCTGCTCCGCCAGGCCGAAGCGACGCCCGAGTACCACGGCGGTGCCCGTTTTCATTCCACCGGTCTCGCCCCATAGGGCGAATGACAGCCAATCGGTGCCACCTCGGTCGGCGTGGTGGTACCGGACCAGAACAGCGTCACGGGCTAGGCGCGTAAATGCTCTATGCGGTTCGGTGGGCAGTAGCTGTAGGTCCCGACCAAAGCCGGCGGGATCCAGCGGCGCCCCGGATTTGGCAGTCCCTGTTGCGGTCAAGCGCCAGCGCTTCCCTACGCTCTCGACGTCTCCGCTTTGGGCTAGGCGCTTCAGGTGGCCACGGGCAGTTACGCCGGAGAGACCGCACGCTAGAGCCAGCTCGGCGACCGTCAGGGGGCCACNNCGGCATAGGCGCTCAAGGATGGCGGCGGCATTGGCGTGGCCCACCTGGGCGCCGTCGGCTGCGGCGCCTTTCGGCAGGCCTTTCGCAGGCCTTTCATTTTGGGTCAAAGTCATAAGGCGTCGCTCCTATTGTACCTGTTCACGGGGCCTTTCGGATATCGAATGGCATAGAGGGATATTCCCCAATGGCGGATTGGAGGGGGGGGTGCCTTTCTACGGCCCCGGTGCCCCGGGAGTACACTGACATCCCGAGCCCAGGAGGCAGAACATGAAGGTCCATGTGACAGTGAGGCATCCGGAGCGGTTGGAGGAGCTGCGCCGCCTCCTGGCAGATAGTCCTCTCCCGCTGGCTGTTGACCGCCCTCGGACGGTGCCGGCGGGTCACGATTCTCCCCGAACGTAAGCGGCCACTATCGGCCACTCGGCATCGGTGAGAGCGTCCAGGGCTCGGATGGCCTCCGCTATGGGCAGGGTCCAGATTTCATCGTGGTCGGGATCCATCATCTCGGCTCGCTGCTCGTCGGTGAGAGACAAAAACGCCAGGGCTGCTCGGCGTGACCGTTGGCTAAGCCGGGCGGATATCACGACGCCACCCGAGCGGATATGACATGCTCGTATTCCACCCTGGCGGTGCCATTGGCCCCGAATCGCATGCGGGGTGTCAGCGCCACGCGATCGTCTTCGATGATGAAACCGAGGGCGGCGAGGGTCTCCATGTGCCATTCCACGACGGGGACCTCCTCGCCCTTGCGTATGTGGTTGGACACGTTCAGCATCATGAGCCCCCCGGGCATAAGCACACGTCGTGCCTCTTCCCATGCCCGGACGTGTAGCCCCCGATATTCCTCTCCCCACTGCATGCCCCCTGAGTTGCCCGGGGTCAACGGGCGCCCCAGGGTGTGCCGGTAGGTCATGCGCCTGCTCCCGTCCTTGGCATTGTGGTGATCTGCCATCCGGTTGGCATAGGTGGGTGAGGTGATCACGGCATCGAATGAGGCATCCGGAAAGGGCAGTGCCGTGGCATCGCCCACGATCGTTCGGGGGTGCTGGCACGCCCACTCCGGCTCTATCTCGACACCGACCGTCTCGATGTCATAGCCGGCCTCGAAGAGACTCCATTGTCCCTTCTCGGATCGGCTCAGCTTGTGCATGCCACCGACACCGGCGAACGGGTCGAGTACCCGGATACTCCGGTGCAACCGGTAGGTCTCGATCTCTAGTGACAGGCCCAGCTCGGCCAGGATCACCCCGGAGAACTTCGCCGGGTGAGGTGCAACGATTGAGACCGGGCAGGCCGTCACCGTGCACCCGCCCTCTGTACTCGGCGGGGCTTGCTCAGATCCGGCCAGTCGATCGGCTCCCCGGGCACCAGGACGCCGACACGTCGGGCGGTCCGTTCGGAAGGACGCAAGAACTCCACGCCGACCAGCTCGACGAGGGACGGGGCCAGGCCCGTGCCTCCCTCCTCGAACGCGGCCACCGGCAGCTCGGCGGCCATGGCGTCAGCGATCTCCAGGAGGCAACCGCTTCCGATCGTCCCGTCGGCCGCGGCGAACACGACCAGGCCGGCCAGCGTCTGCACCATCGTCGGCCACGCATCGAGCCACTGGGCACTGGTGGCGAAGAGGGCCGCAGGGTCCACCAGTTCGAGGCCCGGGAGCAGCTCCGCCAGGGCATCGAGGCGGACGGCCCCATGCTCTGTCCCGTACGACGTGATCGGGTGGGCCACATAGATCCGGGGCAGCTTCACGATGCCACCTCGAACACGTAGACATCGGAATCGGGCCGGCAGTATTGCCGGTCGTCGTATCCGTACGATGAGGCCCTGCCCGCAGCGTCGGCGATCCGGTGCAGGGCACGGTCCTCGTCGGAGNNCCCGGGCGGAGAATGTCCCCCCGCCGTAGTCGAAGGTCAACTCTCGGATACACACCGGACAGGTGATCTGGCTGAGGTTGCGGAGCCGGGGCACCTGATCTCCTCGGGCGCCATGGAAGCCACACACGGAGTAGACCGATTCGCCGGCCCACCACGAGGCATGCCCGACCCCGTCGTATTTCAGGACGGAGGTGATACGCGGCGCCTGGGATTGGTCCTCGAACTGATAGAGCGGGTGGCGTCCCTTGCAACGCAGTGCCGGATCCGGACTGACCACGGCTTCGACGGC
>PLIG01000206.1 GCA_003139255.1 Acidimicrobiaceae bacterium
GCGAAATAGGGAGACGCCGCCAAGCCGAGTTCTTTAGCTGCCTGATAGTACTAACTATCGGATGATTGGCAACGCTCTGAACAGGGCCTTTACCTTCTTGAGCCACCTGGACCAGCGCGTGGGTGTCGTCGTTCTCACGTGCGGACGCTCGACGGCTGCGAGGCCGGCGCGCCGCCACGCTGTCTGCGAGCGGCGCGCAACAGCCNNGTCCCGGGAACACCCGTTTCCCATAAGGGAAACGGGGGTGTTTCCCGTATGACTTCGGCAACGTTTCCGATCGTTTCCGGGAAACGACAACATGGCCTGACCTGCGACGGTAAGGGCGGTTTCGGTGCGTTTCCCGACCGTTTCCCGAGTAGTGCCGGAAGGGTGTTTCCGCGATTTCCGGGAAACGGTCACGACCGCACTCTCCGCCACTTCAAGGCCGCCATGACGACGGCTGTACGACGACCGAGGCCTGCCAATCTCAGGGCTCGTGTGGCGGCACTCACCGACGCGTCGAGCGGTACTTCTAGGTCGTCGAGTAGGTCCGCTATCTCCTTCGTGCCGGCGGGCCAGGCGCCGTCTGTCTGGAAATGGCGCAGGTTCGGCTCGGTCTCGCGTCGGAGCACGACCTCAGCCGGCACCCACGAGAGCCGTGAGTGCGTGCGCTTCAGTAAGACGCTGTCGTTGATGACGTTGAGTTGCCACACGAGATCGACGTCATCGGCCTTGCCTGAGCTTCCCCGCTGGCCGCGCCTGAGATCCTTGCCAGCGTGGTCGAGCCTCACCATTGAGACACCTCGTTGCTTGAGGCGTGTTCCCGTGTGTTTGTAGAAGTTGCGGTAGGTATCGGCATCGTCCTCGGGTCCTTCGACCACGCGCGCCATCGTGTCGATGACGACGAGAACTGCTCCGTGTATCGCGACAAGAGCGTCAAGCACCTGGCCTCCGCGATCGGTGTCGAGATCGGGCAATGACGGAAGCTGGAAGTAGACCAGCCGCGATAGATCATCCTCCGGGCCGTAGCCGAGATCGGTCAGTCGGTCGCGCAAGTCCTGCTCGGTCATCTCGAGGTCGAGGTACATGACCGTTACTGGCGCTTTGGCGCGTTGACCGAGGACGCTTCGTCCCGTCGCCATCGCTGCGACCACGTCGAGCATGAGTAGCGATTTGCCAAGCTTGGCTGGGCTGTAGATCGCAACTTGTCGCCCGCTGGGTACCACCGGCTCGACGAGCCACTCCGCCTCGACATGTTCCTCCGCCCAGAGCGTCCGCCAGTCGACGGGCTCGATGCCGCGAGCGATTTGCTCAGCGAGGGGCACGCGGCTCGACGGTGCTGGCGCTACGGCGTCCTTCCTGGCTTTGGCAAGAACTCGATCGACGCCTACGGTGACTGCAAGATCGGCTGTCATCTCGCGACCGCCAAGGGATGGCGCGCGTCGCGTAGTGCGGAAGCGATGAGATCGACGGCGAGGTCGAACTCAAGCTCGAGCGTCTCAGCCAAGCTGAGCACCGACTCAGCGACGAGCCGATCGTCGGTCGTGAATCGGGCGACTTCAAGCGTGACGCGTCGAAGCCGGCGCGCGTCCTCTCGGAGCCACTCCGCCGCGGTTGGCGCCTCTGGCGAGTCGCGGCGCGGGAAGGCTCCCAAACTCGGGCGGTCTTCGATGAGTTCGTGCTCGTGAGCCTCGAGGACTGCCGCGGGCGTAGCGACGTCGAGTTCCAGCATGATCTGCTCGGCGAGAGTCGGGTAGACCTTCTCAGCAACGCGCATGAGGTCACGACGTAGCTCCGGGTCGATCTTGCGATGCCGAGCCAGAGCGTCGACCTTCTCCCAGAGCCGGGCGAGCACGTCCGGCGGACTGCCGAGAATGGCCTGGGCCTGCTCGAGGGCGTCGGTAGACTTGCTGTCTGAAGGTCTAGAAGTTGAGCCCGCGTCCAGTGCCGAACTGGGCGCGGTGCCGCGCACGGCGGTCACGATGCTCTCGGTTCGGCGTCGGCACCGTGAATCTTGCGGAGAGCCTTCACTTTCGAGCACCTGTACTGATGGCCCACGAGGAAAACGCCGAAGTCCTCCAACTCGCCTGTTGCAGCGAGCCGGTAGGCAGTCGAGTCGCTGATCCCTAGTTGCTCGGCGAGCCACGAGAGCAGTCCTACGTCGTCGGGTAGGGCGCGTGTAACCATGTCGTCCTCCTTCGTGTAGAGAGGCCACGCTTTGGCGCCGGCCTCTAATGCGGGTGGCAGAGGTCTGGTAGCGGTTGAGCTACCGGCGCGAAAAGGGCGCCCGAAGGCGCCCGATTCTGTCTATTGGCCTGACAAGAGCCAGGCGGGACGTTTATGCGGAGCGGGTGTCCTCGAGGCGCCAGTCGGCGACGAGGTCGGCACAAAGAGGGCCGAGGGCCGCGGCAAGACGGCGCGCCCGTGCGACGTGTGCTCGGTGGCCCCCTGGCACTCGTACAGCGCCAGCCTGGTCGAACCGGGCGGCGTCTAGGTCGTCGAGCACGCGACTTGCCTCGCTGGCCGCTGTGTTCGCAGTATCGATGTAGAGCTGCCAGCGTTGGCGCTCGCTCTCGAGGTCTATGGCCACGTTGATTACCTCCGGTTCTTCTTCCATAGTCGTGCCGGTCTCGGCGTGCCCTTGTGCGTGCGGGCGTACTCGGCACAAGCTCGGCATAAGCGCTTGGCATGCCACGGCTGCTCGTGGCAGTTCGCGCAGAGATGCTCGGCGCAGGCGCCCGGCTTTACGGCGGGGGAGCCGCACCTGACGCAGATGTTGGACTCGGGCTCTTGGGCGGGCGACTCAAGCTTCGGCTCGGGGTCCTCTGGCTCGAGTTCGACTCGCCAGTCCGGGTCGAGCTCTCCGGCCTCTATCAAGTCGCGTTCCCACGGCTGCAGATCGTTCGGGTCGTCCCGCGTCCGCTGCAGAGGGTAGAGACGGTCCGGCTCATCGTCATCGCAGCCTGGGTCGTCGAGCAGCTCCCAATCGTCCGAATCGTGTCGCCTAGGTCGCCACCGCGTTCCGGCCTCGTTTAGCTCGTGGCCCATCGCCTTGAATTCGGCTGACGAAAAAGCACGCGGGGGCTGAGACGTGCCTGCCGGCGCCGGGCCTTCCGCGAGCAGCGGTGGCTTGTCTGTTTGGAGCCTGCTTACCCGAGTCCGGCTCGTACCGTTGAGGATCTCTGCGGCGGACTCGATGTCATATGTGTCGCCGGCAGTGCTGAAGGGGATTCCTTCCGGGACATCACGTTGAGGGCGCAGGAGATCCTCCGGGAGCTTTGACCCCCCTTCGGACCAATCCCCCTCCAATAACTCCGTCGATATTCTGGAAATTCCCTGGTCAGGGTCTTGCGCGGATCGGTTAAGTGTTGCACTTCGCACGAGCAGTGCGCCTCGCCGAAGGTCTGGCCGCAACACCGACGGGGCGACCGACTTGCGGTTCGTCCAGCGCTCACCCGCCTTCGCCGTGAGCACGTTTCCCTTCTCTGCGAGCTTTCGAGCCGCCCGACTGAGCGAGTTCCGTTCGATCGGCGCAAGAGGAAGCCGATAGCCGGCTGCCCCAGCGATCTCCTCGACGGTGAGCCATCGCGGTGCGCCAAGTGGCGATCGTGCTTCGGCCACAGCGTCCAGGATGGCCCTCTCGGCTCTTCCCGGGCCCGCGCTCATTCTTAGATCCGCTCCGGGCTAAGCCGGCAGCGCCAGCGTCCGGCCGAGACTCGCTGCGAGTTCCCGGTCGCGTTGCTCGACGACATGCGAGTACACGCGCAGGGTGATCGAGGGATCGGCGTGCCCGAGCCGGGCACCGACTGTCACCGCGTCAAAGCCCGCGGCGATGGCCTGAGTTGCCGAGAAGTGCCGCAAGGCGTGCAAATGAGTGTCGACGCCGGCCTTCGTGGCGACACGCTTGGTGAACTTCGACAGCACATCGGGGCGGATCGGCTCGAGGCCAGCGGGGGAGCGTGAGAAGAGGAACGCGTCCGGTGCCACGGTCACGCCTAGTTCCTCGGCGAGCTGGGCGACCGCTGCCCGCTGACGCCGAAGGATCTCGAGTCCGAGTTCGTCGAGCCCGATCCGGCGAGCCGCGTGGGTCTTCGTCCCCTTTTCGGCCCAGCCGCCCCCAGGNNCGGACCACCGGAGCGCACACAACTCGCCTCGGCGAGCGCCAGTGAGCGCGGCGAGTAGTAGCAGGCTTGCGAGCGCCGGTTCGATCGCCTCGGCCACTTCGATGATCCGCTGGACCTCGTCGGGGCGGGGTGCGACGATCTCGCCCGCGTGGACCGCTGGCGGCGTCGCCTGGCGTGAGACGTTGCGGTCGACGAGATCCCACTTCTCCGCTTGATGCAGAGCGGCCCCGATCAATGCATGGACATGTCGCACCGTGATCGCCTTGTTTCCCGTTGCCGTGAGCTTGGCGTAGAGCCTGTCGAGATCAGCAGCCGTGAGCTTTACAACCTTGATCCGGCCCAGCTCCGGCCTCAGGACCGTCTCGGCGATACGGTGATACTCGCGAAGCGTCGTCGGCGACCGACCGATCGCAGTCGCGTGCTCGATAAAGCGCTCGAGCAGCGTCCCCACGGTCTCGGTGCCCGGGGCGGTCCTGCCCTGGCTCGCCTCGGCGATCATCTTCGCCAACTCACGATCGGCGAGACGTGTACCGGCACCCGGTTTGCGCTCGGGGGCGTGGATCGTCTTTGACCGCTGAACCGGAAATCCCTTGGCGTTGCGGCCCACGTACACGCGAAGCCGCCACACGCCCGGTGCTACCTCTGTCTTGGTTCCCTTCACGACTGAGATTGTAGCCGCAAAGTAGTCTTGGCTCGATGCTAAGCTAGCACAGATAACCTCTGACCTGCGGAGGGAGTGGGATTCGAAC
>PLIG01000190.1 GCA_003139255.1 Acidimicrobiaceae bacterium
CCATGGACCAGCCGTTGTCGACGACGTGATGTAGGTAGACCTCTCGGGGGGAGCCGTCGGTCCCTGTTCCCTTGACCCAAGTACCTGCACACGTCACCCCGGACATCCGGTCCCCGAGCGTGGCGGGGTCGGGGAGGCACGCTGCGACGAGGTCGCGGGGTGAAACCTCGGCGTTGCCGACCCTCACCGGCGTGGTCGAGTCGAGCCCGAGTATGTGCAGGTTCTTGAGCACGCCGATGAACTCGTCACCCAGGCCGTACTTGAAGGTGACTCGCCCGGCGTCGATCCAGCGGGGGATGAGCAGGACCTCCTCGTGTTCGACGTTGACGCACTCGATCGGTCCGATCCCGGCGGGGAACGTGAACGTCTCGGGCTCGCTGAAGGGCTCGGTCGTGTACCAGCGGGCGTCCCGCTCCCAGACGATGGGCGGGTTCAAACACTCCTCGATCGTGGTCCAGATGGAGAACGTCGGCGTGAACTCGTACCCCTCGACGACCAGGTTCGCGCCGTCGCGGACTCCGATCTCGTCGATGGACGAGAACAGGCGGTCTGCGGCGTAGCGGGCGAACACATCGGAGAGTCCCGGCTCCACGCCGATGCCGCAGAGCGCGAGAAGCCCTCGCTCCTTCCACTGTTCCTCCATGGCGAATTGCTCGTCTCCCAGCTTGACGCCTGGCTGGCGGTATGGATCCTCGAAGTGAGGATGCGACAGTGACATCGCCATGTCGAGGTAGGTCACATCGGCAGCTAGCGCAGCCCGGAAGATCGGCATCACGAAGCGCGGGTCGACGGCGTTCAAGACTGCGTCGACCTGCTCGCTTCGCATGAGGTCGACGATCGACTGCTCGTCGCTGGCGTCCAACCGAAAGGCACCGAATCGATCACCGGCGCCCGCGACCGCCCGCTGTGCCCGATCCGCGTCGTAGTCCACCACCACGACGCGCTCGAAGAGATCCCACAGCGCCGTCGTCTTGGCGACCGCCGTGCCGACTCCACCCGCTCCGATGACCATTACTCGCATCGTGACCTCCGTCGTCCTCGCCATGGCCGGCGACCCCGAGTCGGTCTCTTCCACCGAGCGTCCTCGGCCGCGAGGGGCCACCGTTGTCGAAGGTCCTACCACGACCAAGGTTCCACCGGCTGGCAGCAGCTGGCCGACTGGCTCTGGCGGTACCGACCGTACCCCTTTGCTCACGTGTGCCCAATCGGGACCTTGGACTCTGCCGTGCTCCGCTTGGTGCGCCGGAAGATGTGGCCATGGCGTCGAGGACGGCACCATCCAGGCGGCCGACCACGCGCCGGCGAGGTGCTGAAAGCCGGGTCCAAGAGCACCTGAGCACGTTGCTGGCGAAGGTTGAGGCGAAGAACCCGGGTGAGCCCGAATTCCACCAGACCGTGCGTGAAATCGCCGAATCGCTTTGGCCCGTGCTCGTCCAGAACCCCAAGTACATCGACAACAAGATCATCGAGCGACTCGTGGAGCCCGACCGGGTCATCAGCTTCGGTGTGAACTGGGTCGACGACCATGGGGAGATCCACGTGAACCGGGGCCTTCGGGTCCAGATGAGCAGCTCCATCGGACCGTACAAGGGTGGGCTGCGCTTCCACCCCTCGGTGAACCCGAGCCTGTGCAAGTTCCTCGCCTTGGAGCAGACGCTCAAGAACTCGTTGACGACCCTGCCGATGAGAGGTGCCAAGGGTGGCACTGACTTCGATCCAAAGGGACGGAGCGAATCGGAGATCCGGCGGTTCTGCCAGTCTTTCATGACCGAGCTGTTTCCCTACATCGGGGAGTTCACCGACGTACCCGCCGGCGACATCGGTGTGGGTGAGCGAGAGATCGGCTATCTCTTCGGCCAGTACAAGCGCATCGCCAAGCGTTTCGCCGGCGCGATCACCGGCAAGGGGATCAACTGGGGTGACTCGCGCATCAGGCAGGAGGCCACCGGGTACGGAGCGGTGTACTTCGCCCGGGAGATGCTGGCCACGCGAGGCAATGACCTTGTCGGTAAGACGTGCCTCGTGTCGGGGAGCGGGAACGTCGCCCAGTACACGGTCGAGAAGCTCCTGCACCTCGGCGCGCGCGCCGTCACGCTCTCGGACTCAGATGGCTTCGTCCACGACCCCGACGGGATCGACCGCGACAAGCTCGAATGGGTGAAGCGCCTTAAGAACGATCGCCGAGGCCGGATCCGCGAGTACGCCGACCAGTTCCCCCGAGCGACGTATCAGGCCGCATCGGACAGGGACGAGAACCCCCTCTGGAAGGTCCCCGCGGATTGTGCGTTTCCCAGTGCCACCCAGAACGAGGTCAACGCGAAAGATGCCGCGAACCTGGTAGAAAACGGTGTGAGCCTCGTCGTCGAGGGAGCCAACATGCCGACCGTGCCCGAAGGCGTGGACCGTTTCATCGCCGCGGGAGTGCTCTACGGCCCGAGCAAGGCGGCCAATGCCGGCGGGGTGGCGGTGTCCGGACTCGAGATGGCGCAGGACATGCAACTCTCTCAGTGGACCTCCGAAGAGGTCGACGCTCGCCTGCAGGTGATCATGACGCGCATCCACGACACCGCGCGCCAGACAGCCGAGGACTTCGGCCATCCGGGCAACTACTTGGTCGGTGCCAACATCGCCGGCTTCGTCAAGGTCGCAGACGCCATGCTGGACGAGAGCCCGATCTGACATGACGAGCACGGAGGCTCGGGCCGAGGCACCGGTCGAGAAGGGGCTCAAGCCGGACGCGCTGAGCCTGGTGTCCAACATCGTGATCGGCGTCGCGTCCGTGGCGCCGGCCTACAGCCTCGCGGCCACCCTCGCCTTGATCGTCGTCCTAGTCGGCGTGCGCGCGCCCACAATCGTCGTGCTCGCCTTCGTGCCCATGCTCTTCGTCTCCATCG